>CAYGYI010000068.1:0-8385 GCA_964354055.1 uncultured Candidatus Bathyarchaeia archaeon
GCAACGAGTTTCCCATCTTCAAAGGCCTTTACGACCACGTTTGACACACTCTCTCCGGCAAGATTCTTCGCAGTCATGTTGATGCTAAATCCAAGAACGGTGATGTTCTGTACATCGCGAGGATTCTTGTTCGTAGGGCCTGATGTTGATGTGATATTAATCGTGTATGTGCCCATCGAGGCATTTGCTGGGACCGGCCAATTCTGATGTGCAATTCCCTCCGCTTGCGCAATCAGGCTTTCTCTGTGAACGCTGTTCCCACCGTACGTTATTTTTATGGTAACGTTTTCGTTCGGCCTAAAGCCTACTGCCTTCAAGTCAACATTCTGAAGTCTGTGGTATTCTGTGGAGTTTGTTAACCCCACTTTGAAAGTGCTTGTAGCGTACGTCTTGTTGAAAGCAAGCGTGTAGATGCCTGTGTAGTTTGTATGAGGCGTTCCTTGAAAACTGCTAGGATAGATCGCTGTCTGGGTACTGCCTTCACCGTTAGCTGTCGTGTTGAACTTGACAAGCGTCCAGTAAGTCGTGTTCGCAGGTGAAGGAAGTCTCAAAGTGACGTTTGCAGCACAGATTCTGTTGGGGTCTTCGCCTGTCACATTCACCCAGACTCTTGCTGAATCTCCCTCTTGCAGTTGCTTAGGCGCTACGAGAGTCTTGTTGTCGAGAGTTCGAGCTTCAACGTAGTAAGCCTTGTTCACGAAGAACCATGAAGTAGTGTTAATGTTCGCATTAACATCCTGCACGTATATCGTGTAATTGCCGCGCTTAACACTTGGAACCTTGAATGACGCATTTACAACGTTCCCAACGGCATTCGTGTTGTTAACGATTAGTGTGTCACCGAACCATATACGATAGAGAAGGCCACTCGTGTTTGCCGAGCCGGTGATCTTCACCGTATCTCCGACCTTTCCTTGATGAGTTGTTGGGGAGAAATACGTTATGATCACACTGGCTGCTGAAGCATGAGGAAGAAATGTGGAAAAAGTGAAAGATAATGCTAGAAAAACCAAAAAGACTGTCAGTATCACGTTTTTCTTCAAGTTACCTTCTCTCCATTAGACGCGGTTTCCAATGCAATTTGCACATTACTATAAGAGGGAACATTTTAAACTTTACCTTTCAACGTGTGCGGAACCTTGCCTCAACGGGTTGGCTGGCATCGAAAAGTCTCAAACAACCACGATGGCTGAAACCTGTTAAGAATAGCTTAAATTTTGAACCTGCAGTAATGTTGAATTTAAAGGCGTTGAGCATGATAGATGAGATTCTGAGTCTTGTCAAGAAACATGAAGAGTGGCGGGGTAAACAATGTCTGAATCTTATTCCTTCTGAGAACGTGATGAGCCCTGCTGTGAGAAGTCTACTCTCATCCGAGTTGGCGCATCGGTACACGGCCCGCGACCGCTTCTATATGGGTACGCGATTCACGGATGAGATCGAACATTGTGGCGAGGAATTGGCCAAGACGGTTTTCAGATCTGAAACTGCTGATCTGCGACCTCTTTCAGGTCACATCGCCGATTTGATCGTTCTTGCTAACCTCACAAAACCGAACAACACGCTCATGTGCGCAGCTCCAAACAACGGTGGATACCCCGGCATGTGGAGAGGAGGGCTGGCTGGACTTCTCCACCTCAAAGCGGAAGCTTTTCCCTTTTCAAAGAAAGACTGGAACATCAAAATCGAAGAAACAAAGAAGGCGATAAAACGTGTTAAGCCAAATATCGTGATTTTCGGAGGTAGTCTAATCGTTTTTCCGCATCCCGTCAAAGAACTTGTTGAAACAGCCAACGACAATGGTGCGATTGTTGGATTCGATGGTTCACATGTCATGGGTTTAATCGCTGGAGGTGAGTTCCAAGATCCGCTCCGAGAAGGCGCAAGTATTCTATTCGGCTCAACACACAAGACATTCTTTGGCCCCCAAGGCGGAATAATATTAGCAGATAAAGAACACGGTAAATTGTTGAAAGACAAAATTTACCCTGCGTTCGTTGACAACGCACACTGGAACCGCATAGCAGCTATGACACTGGCATTGGCTGAAATGAAGAAGTTCGGCAAAGCCTACGCAACCCAAGTAATCCACAATGCCCAAACTTTGGCGAAAGCATTGCACGGTTATGGTTTTCCAGTAATCTGTCAGCAACTGAAGTTCACCAAGTCGCATCAAGTGATCATAGATTACGGCAGTTATGGTCGAGGCAGAGCAGTTGCAGAGAAGCTTCAGCGTTCAAACATCATCGCCGACTGTGTAGTCAGGATTGGAACTTGCGAAGTCACGAGGCGAGGGATGAAGGAGCAGGAAATGCGGAGAATTGCTGAACTATTGAAGAGAGTAGTCATCGACGAAGAGAAGCCAGAAACTATTAAGAAAGAGGTTGCCGAGTTTTCGGCCGAGTTTCAGAAAACCGAGTACTGTTTCACCCAATGAACGGTTTTTATCTCACATTTCTTTCTCTATTTCTAAACAAACGTCTACCGTTTAGGAAAGTCGACAAGCTTGGAGAACTCGGTTCCTTCACTTCTCATTCAGACCCCGAAGAAACAAAAATATCACATCGTCGGCAACCATTCAGCAGTTAAAAGATGCAGATGGCTCCACGAAACTCTAACCAACGACAGACCATGCTATAAGCAGAAGTTCTATGGAATAAAGACGCACCAATGTATGCAGATGACACCGGCCCTGTATTATTGTACGCAAAAATGTCTGTTCTGCTGGCGGACACAGAATGGTGACCTCCGGACCAGCTGGGACGAGATGAAACTACCGACATGGGATTTGCCAGAGAAAATCGTTGAGGAAAGCATAAAGGTGCACTTGAAAATCCTGACGGGATACAAAGGTAACCCCAAGACAGATCAGCAGAAATTCAGAGAAGCTCTGACGCCTCGGCACGTGACAATCAGCCACACAGGCGAGCCAACACTGTATGGCTACATAGGAGAACAGATACAAGTCTTCCACAGGAGAGGATTCACCACATTCCTCGTCACAAACGGAACTAATCCATCAATTTTTGGCGAAACTGAGACAAGAACCGACTCAGCTTTACATTTCCGTCTGCGCTTCTGACGAAGCTACCTTCAAACGTGTCTGTCGTCCACAGGTACCGAAGGTCTGGGAAAAACTCCGAGACTCCATCACTTCTCCAAAGCTTCAAATGTCCAACTGTGATTCGAATAACTGCAGCGAAAAATATGAATATGAATAATATTGAAGGCTATGCCGAGCTCGTCAGAAAAGCGGGTCCAACATACATTGAACCCAAAGCTTACATGTATGTTAGATTCTCTAGGGCGCGTCTAGCCTTCGAGAATATGCCTGTCCACAGAGATATTCGTGAATTTGCAGAACGGCTAACAGACGAAACCGGTTATGAAATTGTTGACGAATCTAAAGAAAGCCGCGTTGTCTTGCTGAGCAGACTTGAAAGACACATAAGATCTGATAACCGTTGAAATCCCTTGCAAATGATTCAGATTCTGAAGCCAATGGAAGGGCTCTTAGGACAGTAGTTGAATTGAATGAGACTAAAGCTTAAATAATCCATCGCATCTTAACCTATTTCTTAAACCAAAGATTGAATCGAGGTGTTTCGAAAAAATGGTTAATGAAGGAAGAGGACGCTTGTTCAGACGGAAAGACGGCAAATACCTGATCTACCTACCGAAGGACCTAGCCGAGGACAGTATGTTCCCATTCAAAGGCTCCGACTCCATATTCGTAAACGTCAACTTCAAACTCGGCGACCACAAGCTGTTCATTGAACAGTGGAAAGAGCCTGAACCAGCAGAAGAAAACGACTAAACCAGCACATGCTCAAAAACCCTCCACAAACTATTCTCCATTTTTAGAGAATATAATAAAATACTTCTATTTTCATATTCACTCTAGCAAGAGTTGATCCTATGTCTTCTCTGAAAAACATTCTGAAAAGCATAAAGAAGGAACTCAAGGAGAAAGACAAAGTCCGAGAAATCGCTCACAATGACATGAGAAAAGCAACAAGCTTGTCAAAGCAATCCATTCTGTTAGTCCACCAAAAAAGAACAGGGGAAGCTAGACAACTTGTTGGAAAGGCGGGCGAAATTATAGTAAACCTCAAGAAGACCTCAACTATTTATCCAGAAATTATTTACACTGGCATGTTCAGCGCGGCATTGCAGGAGTATGCTGAAGCCAACATATTTTTGCACTTGATCAACGAAACAAGATTCATAACGCCTGAAGAGATCAAAGTGTCTTCCATGGATTACGTACTTGGGTTAGCTGACGTCATAGGCGAATATAGACGCCTGACATTGGATGAATTACGGGAGGGTAATGTGAAGAAGGGCGAAGAATGCCTACGTATTATGGATGACATTTATGTGGAGCTTATGGCTATGGACGAAGCTTACATGATGGTTACAGGTCTAAGAAGAAAATGCGATGTGGCGCGAAAAATCATCGAAATAACCCGAGGAGACATAACCCAAGAAGTGCGCAGAAACGCGCTTGAAATGTACTTGAAACGATTCGAGAAACAAAGAAAAAACAGAAACCGTCAGAGGAAAACATGAGCCAAAGCAATAACAACAAGAGAGACATCTTGTCTATGTTAGCATGGGTCACGTGATCTTCTGAGAAAAGGCTATTGAAATTGTCAGACATTGCGTCAGCAATAGTCAGGTTTCAAGAGTCAATCTTGAGAGTTCAGGAAATTGCAGATGCTGAAAAACGAAAAATCAATAACGTTGTTGAGCAGTAATGGTTTGTCAAGTGACATGTGAATTGGTTAGCCTGAAACTGAAGGTTTTGGTGAACAAAATAAGTGATAAGACTCTTCAAAAGAGAGTTGTCGAGTTGCTGGAAAACCCAACATTCGAGATAAACGGGAAAAAGTTTTCAGGCCCCTCTCTTGATGTTTCGCCTGCTGGCCTGTCGCACCATCACTGCTATTCTGGCGGATATGTTGAACATGTTGTTTCTACGGCAAATATTGCTTTGGCATTGTGCGATTCGGTTGAGAAGGTCTATCATGGGAAGGTGAATCGAGATCTTGTAATTGCGGGCGTCCTATTGCACGACATCTTCAAGCCAGCTACATATGTCCCGAACAAAACAGGGACATATAGTTCAGCTCGATTGGCTGACTACATGGATCACCTTTCACTGGCGACTTCGGAGCTGGTTCGAAGAGATTTTCCATTGGAACTGGTTCATATTGTGTCTGCGCATCATGGCGAATACGGTCCAATTAGGCCACACACGATTGAGGCTTTGATATGCCATTTGGCTGACTTAACTGATTCGAAGTTGAACGGCGAAGCTTTGGACGCAGCGGCATATCTCACAAGAAAAGCAGTCGGCCAAGAACTGTATGCTCTGACTTCAGAAGAGGCGTTTGAGATCATACGTTCGAAGGCCTCCGAAGGCGAAGAGGGCGTATCGAAAACATACAAGAAGATAAAACACGAAAGAGAAACACGTAAGGCTTAAAACTGCGCGCGTGAGGAATGAGAAAGGGTGACTCGCATGGAGATATCGTTTGACGAGTTTCAAAAGCTTGACTTGCGGATCGGCAAGATTACAGAGGCAAACCAGATACCGGGTTCGCGCAACTTGATCAGAATGGTAGTGGATTTTGGAACCGAAAAGAGACAAGCTGTTGCAGGATTGCTTCAGTACTACAAGCCAGAAGATCTCATCGGCAAGAAGTGTGCCTTTATACTCAACTTGCAACGACGCAAAATGATGGGTGTTGAATCGCAATGCATGGTCTTCGCAGCAGAAGATGACAAAGGCAATGTCGTATTGCTGCACCCTGAGAAAGACATAGCTGAAGGAAGCAAGATACATTAGGCACGGAGCGCGCTTGTTCAGCCCAGTCTCTTGACTATTTCTTCAGCCTTCTCATCGCTATCGACAAGATAAGCAACCATTTCTGGGTCTAATTCAAGCCACTTGGAAATACCTGTGGCCATGACTACGTTATTTTTGAAAATAATCTTCAGGTAGGGCACTATCTCTCTTGAAGCTTTAAACGCGGAGATGTGAGATCTCCGTTTGATCTTTTGTCCTATGCTCAGCTTCATGGCTCGGTCCGCCTTGGATCTAGACAGCATCTGTATGCGCTGTGGAAACCTGAAAGGTATCCATCCACGTGTCTTTGTGTTCTGCCTTGCCATGGCTACGCCCGCAGTCATGTAGTCAATGACGTAGCGCGTGAAGCTCCAGTCTTGGCTTGTGCGGATTCGGCCACGGTAGATATCGGCCATTGAAAGGGCATCCATTGCGTTGGCCAAATCATGTGAATCAGTCAGGTGTTCCGGAACGTTCTCGTATATCCATTCAAATAGCATGTCGAGGTCAACATCAGCCATGTTTGCTGCTCGTTTTGCGTCAGAACAGGTCTTGCCGTAAAGAATCATTCTTACGACGTTGAAGATTGAATCCTGCCGGTCGCGGTAACCAAGCCAAGAAACGTCTTCGTACGTCAACCTTGTCTTGCCTTGAGCCACGGCCTGAAAATCGTTCACGGCAGAACGAACGTCACCCTCTGATCGCTGGGCAATGAATTTCAGTGCGTTCTCGTCAGCGTTGATTCCTTCGTTATCTGCTATGCGTTTCAGATGTTTCATGACTTCGCTAGCAGGAGGCTTTTTGAACTCAACTAACAGGCAGTAGCTACGGAGGTTCAGGAATCGCACATCGTAGGCACTGTCAGAAATCAGTATTACGGGGCACTGAGCAGTTTTCACAACGTCAGTTATGGCTTTGACGCCGCCTCGGTCAGATGTGCCTGTCAGACCGTCCAACTCGTCCAGAAGGATTATTCGTTTTTCACCGAACAGTGAGCCGTACTGTGAGGCCAGTCCGGCGAAGTGGTTTACTGCATCTTCAGTGCGATAGTCGCTTGCGTTCTTCTCAACAAACTCGACATTTAGCTCATGAGCCAAGGTCTCTATTGTGACTGTTTTGCCAATGCCTGGAGGCCCGTAAAGAAATGCTGCTCTCTTTTTGGGTACCTCTTTTTCCCATGATTTTACCCAATCAATAAGGGTTTGGATTGCTTCTTTGTTTCCTATGATCTCCGTCAGCGACTTGGGCTTGTGCTTTACTGTCCAAGCAGTATGCAAAATTGTACACCTATTTTGCCAGCTTCAAATCGTTGCCAGCCTCAACGAGTCTTGCCAGCAAGGCACTCAACTGAACTTCCTCATCCGAGCCTTCAACGAGCCGATAGTCTATCTCGCCGACGATACCGGCCAGCTTTATCTTCCATGGTTCAGGAACATCTCCTCTGAAAATCTCTGTATGGATCTGGCGGATTATGTCACTTCCTGCTACACCGTATTTCTGGATCATGTCGCGCAGTTGTTTTCTTGCCTCTGTGAAGTCGCCTCCGAAGGCAGTCCTGATCATTTTTTGAACATCTACCGGGTTAGCTTTGCCGGTGATTGAGTAGACGACTTTTGCGTCGACAGGTTTGTCCAGTGATGCTGAGGCTTGAAGAGTGTTGATTGCTCTTCTCAGATCTCCGCCGCACACCTCAAAAATTGCTTCCAACCCATCGTCTGACAGTTTCACGCCTTCTTTCTGAGCGATTTTTTTCAAGTAGCAGTCATGCTCCTCTCTGGGCAGATATGAGAAGCGGAAGGGTGCACATCTCGATTGAATAGGTTCTATGATCTTGCCACTGTAGTTCGCGCACATAATGAAACGACACGTCTCTGTGAAACGTTCCATCGTTCGCCTGAGTGCCTGTTGGGCGTCTGCCGTCATGTTATCTGCCTCATCCAGAATCATAACCTTAAACGGGATTTCACCGATTGATTTGATCCTGGCAAAAGTTTTGACCGTTTCTCTTACGACATCGATTCCTCTCTCGTCGCTGGCATTCAACTCCATAAAGTGTTCGCGGTAACCCTCGCCGTAGAGGTCTCTCGTCAAGCAAAGAGCAGCAGTGGTCTTTCCTGTTCCAGGTGGACCGGCGAAAATGCAGTGGGGCACATTTCTTGATTTGACAAAGCTTTTCAGACGTTCGACTATTTCTTTCTGGTCAACGATGTCTGTGAGAGTTTTCGGACGGTATTTTTCTGCCCACATTTCAAAACTCAAGTGAAGTAGGCCTCCGCTACAGCCATAATAGTTGAAAACGTTAATAAATGCTGTTCAGTCTGAACAAAGAAGTTTAAGGAATATGACGCGCGCGAAATAGGAACAAGAATTGTTGCACAGAAAAAATGAAAAGAAGGGAGAGATGGTTTAGATACGCTCGCGCGCTATTATAGTGTTAAGGATATCCCCAAAAAAAGGAAAAAGGAGAATTTAGGCATATACGCCCTGGGCGATCATCGCGTCGGCTACCTTGAGGAAACCCGCGATGTTGG
>CAYGYI010000069.1:0-2288 GCA_964354055.1 uncultured Candidatus Bathyarchaeia archaeon
AAAACTCCAAGTTCTTCTTCTACGAGCAGCGCACCTACGAGCTGAGCCCCGACGCTTTCGATGTTCTCGGTGGTCTCGTCTTCATGATGCTCACGCGAGATTACGCGCCGCTTGAGAAACGAGTGGATGCCATAGCCGCGCGCCTCGAGAAGGCGCCCAGGTATCTGGAGGAATTTCATTCCCGATTCGAGAAAACCAAGCCAGTGAAGCTGTGGACTGAAATCGCGATAGAATCAGCTGAAAGCATAGGTGGTCTATTCCAGTTTCTGTTGTATGCGGCCAAAGGCCAAGTGTCGGATAAGATCTACGGAAGGTTAAGCAAGGCCGTGGAAAACCTTCAACCAGCGTTGAAGGAGCACATGGTTTGGCTCACCAGTCTCAAGTCAAAGACCACAGATGAATGGGCGATTGGGAGCAAAAAGTTCGAGAAGCTGATCAAGCTACGAGATCTCGGCATGAGTTCAGATGAGATTCTGAAGCTGGGCGAGAAATACCTCAAAGAACTGAAAGCTGAACGCAAACATCTGGCACAGCAGATAGCCCCTGAAAAAACCGAGCAAGAAATCCTTAAAAAGATTGAAAGCGACGCCCCAAAAACCTTTGAAGAGGCACTGAAGTTCACCGAAGAGGCCATGGAGGAAGCCAAACGTTTCGTACAGAAGAATAACTTGGCCACCGTTTACGCTGAAGACAAGCTTTACGTCAGAGAAACACCTGCATTCATTGCACCTCTGATACCGTTCGCGGCCCTAATGATGCCTTCCAAATACGACAAGCCGCAGATAGGTGTCTATATCGTAACCCGGCCCAAGGACATAGCCAACCTCGGCAATCACCTGAACTATAAATCCGTGAGGAACACAGCTGTCCACGAAGCCTACCCAGGGCACTTTCTGCAGGGCTCATGCTCAAACCGCGCCAGCGTAATTCGCATAATCGCAGAAGGAACCGAAACAGTCGAAGGCTGGGCTCACTACTGCGAGCAGATGATGGCCGAACGCGGCTTCATAACTGACGCAGAAACCAAACTCATACAGATCAACGACGTGATCTGGCGAGCCGTCCGCATAATTGTGGACGTGAAGCTTTCTCGTGGCGAAATGGGCTTTGATGAAGCTGTTGACATGCTTGTCAGAGAAACAGGTATGTCTAAGGATGGTGCCACTGCTGAGGTGCGAAGGTACACCCAAACACCTGGCTACGCGCTTTCATATCTGCTCGGAAAACACCTGATTCTCCAACTGAAGCAAGAAGTAGAACAGAAAATGGGCAACAAATACACTGGCAGATTCTTCCACGACACCATCACAGACAACGGATACCTGCCGATGTCGCTGCTACGCAAAGTCTTTGAGCAAAAGATAGGCAAACTGAAAGCCTAGCTTCAAATATCCTTTTTCTTTTTTGGTCTTCTCCGATCGTGAATGATTCAGCAGACGGTGTATGACAAGGTTAAATTAGCTGAACCTGTACCAAGCATAACCGTGAACTTCAAAACAGTAGTAGGCGCAATCGCCATAGCAGTCTTGTTCTTCTTTGGCATTATATTCGCTTGGTCTGCGGGGGCGGAAGAGCTCCAAGGGCAGGGCGAACTGATAATGGCGAGATTGACGATTGCTGGCATGTTGTTTGCAGTCGGTTTTGGGATTGCCTACTACTTGAGCAAGAAACCGACAACAATAGTCCAGAAGCTCGAAGTTTCGGGCGAAATGAAAACCGTGGCCCTGAAGTGTCCAAACTGCTCTGCCTCTATTGACGCTAACTTGATAAAGATGGTGTCTGGCGTGCCCTACGCAACGTGCCCCTACTGCGGTCACACGTTCGAAGTGGCAGAGGAACCAAAATGGTGAAAAGCCGAACCTCTCGCTTTGCCTTGTCAGTTCTGTTTGTTCTAATGATATTTACAGGCACTGTTTCTGCAGCTTGGAGCGGAACCTACCATCTGGACCACGAATGGGTCAAAATCTGGATAAACCAAAATGGGACGATCGACCTCTTCTATAACATCACCATCAGGTTAGATTCGGGCGATAACATAAACCGTGTCTACTTGGGCCAGCCAAAGGCCGATTTCACCGTAGGCCAAGCACATGACCAATACGGACGCAACCTGACCGTCCGCGACGTAAGCTCCGGCGGCGAATACCGCGTTGAGGTAAACCTCTATCAGCCTCTGACTGCTGGGCATACACTCTGGTTTACGTTGACAACCAACGTGGCCCACATGATCTCTGAGGAGACCCAGAACAAGAGCAGAGTGGGCATGCTGTTCATCCCAACATGGTTTG
>CAYGYI010000069.1:2388-8151 GCA_964354055.1 uncultured Candidatus Bathyarchaeia archaeon
AGAGCCATCTGGGTCGAATCCACAAACCCCTCGATCAAACTGAAGGTTATGGAGTCTTTCCAAAATAAGGTGGGCACGAACGACATGCCACTGAGATATTACGAAATTGATTTTCTAAACTCATTGAAGCCTGATGGAACACTTGATGAAGTGAAACTTGCGCGGGCAGTAATGAATCTGCGGGAGAATGTGGAGGGGAGGATGCGTGGGTATTGCAGGCGCGACACGGTTGATTACTACCGAAAGGTCGTGGCCAAGGCTTGGGGGCAGGTGGAGCAGGCAGGCACGCCTGACCTCGCTTCAAAAGCCTATGATGAGCAACTCCTTTGGCTATTGCTAGATCCAGAATGTCAAGCACGCACACAGACAGCCTTCCGCGATAGAGCCTTCGAACCCAACCCACTCTGGTTCTGGTACTGGTACGGCTATACACACTACTATCCACATCCTGCCTACGCGCCAGCGCCACAGCCGCCGCCACAAACTGCAAAACTACCTTCGTTGCCTGGAGCCGACTTCGCCAACAACATCGTTAAAACCTTGGAAGGTACGTCAAACAGCATAGTCGTCAATCTTGAAAAGTTTGCGAACGCTATCGTTCCGCTGCCTCAGGCGCAGAAAGTGTCAAGCCAGCCTGTCCATCATGACGCCACCTGCGTGTGTGCGTGCCACGCCTGTGCGTGCGCGTGTGCTTGCGTTTCATGCGCTTGTGCCTGTGCCGGTGGAGGAGTAGGATAAACTATGAGCTTCGTCCGTAGCAGATTACGTCCGCGCATTCCTCAGGGGCGTTACATGTACCGAGGAAAAGACAAGTTTGCAGGTTTGGCGCTTCAGCTTAGAGTCGAGGCAAATGGTCAGAGCGTTATGGTTATCAATGCTAACACGGTGCTCTACCTTAACGAGACGGCTTCTGCCTACGCCTACTTCTTTATGCAGGGAGCGTCCACCGAGGCGGTTCTCAAGAAGATCAGGCGCATGTACAGGGTGAAGCCTGCAACTGCGAAGGAGGACTACGAGAAGCTTGTCTATACCATCAGCACGCTAGCTCAAACCGAAAAAGTCTGCCCCGTCTCCTTCCTCAACGTCGAAAGCATCGAGCCATTTACCCAACCGTTTTCGGCGCCTCTCCGCGTGGACTTGGCACTTACGTTCAGATGTCAAAACGACTGCGTTCACTGCTACGCAGGCGGGCCGCACGAAACTCCGGAGCTGACAACAGCGCAGTGGAAGGAAGTTATCGACCGCCTCCAACAGATCGGCGTATTCATTCTGACCTTCACAGGAGGCGAACCGACCTTGCGCGAGGACCTGCCGGAACTGCTGCTTCACGCGCAGAACAGGGGCATGGTCACGGGGTTAGTGACGAACGGACGCAAGCTCAAGGACAAAACCTATGTTGGCGTTCTTGAGCGTAGTGGCTTGGATTTCGTGCAGGCTACGCTTGAGTCTCATGATGAAAAGATTCATGATTTGATGACTTCTTCGAAGGGAAGCTGGAAAGAGACCGTGGCAGGAATCAGAAACGCGGTGCCCTCGCAAATATACGTTACCACCAACAGCACGCTCAGCAAGCACAACGCCTCAACGTTTCTTGACACCGTAGACTTCCTGAAAAAACTCGGCGTGGCTGCCTTCGGATGCAACAGTCTCATCTATTCTGGCAAGGCAGGCAAAATAGCAGACGAGTTCGCTTTGCCTGTTGAGGTTTTGAATGAGCTGTTGCCCAAGATCCGCGACAAGGCAAACCAGCTTGGCTTGAAGTTCCTGTGGTACACACCGACTCAATACTGCCGACTTGACCCAGTCAAGCTGGGTTTAGGCGTCAAATCGTGTTCCGCCGCGGGCATGAGCATGTGCGTGGGCCCAAACGGTGACGTTTATCCATGTCAAAGCTACTTCGAAAGCCTCGGCAACATATTGAAGGATGACTGGCGGAAAATCTGGAACCATTCACTTGCCTCGCGTATAAGAAAAAGAGAATATGCCGAACCAAAGTGCAGGGAGTGTCCGCAACTGCAGATTTGCGGCGGAGGTTGTCCGCTGGAGCTGCAGAAGGAAGAATACGTTTGTTCAGAGGCGCAGTAGGCTTGATCCATAGGCATTGTTAACGCTAGGTTATGATCAGGCCCATGTTTGCTATGTGGCTTCTACTCGTATCTGACGAGGTAGAGAGGTTTGCTGGCTTCTCTTTTTCTCTCTTCTCGTGAGACGTTGTCTACAGCATCAATGTCACAGATCTTTGAGCTGATCACAACTGCTCTGGAAGTTTCAATGAGGGCGGCGCTTTTGTTTTTCAATCTCTTCTCCACTTTTCATAGTGTCTGCCTTCAGACATATCTGGCTTCTGAAAACAGAATCAATATTCCCAAATCTGATTTGAAATACATAAGAAGAAAACAACGCCACAGGCACGCTGCTCGAGTCCTCCAGCATAACGGCCAATGGCTAACGGGGAAAGTCTAAAAAGCCGTGGCCAATCCATTCTACGCCATAAAGGATTGTGTCTCCCTTGTTCACAATCATTGAGTGGTCTGCCATCGTTTCAGCCGTGGCAGCCTTGTTTTTGACGATTTTCGGGCTCGACCAGCTCAGACACATGGAAAAACACAGAAACGTTGAGATATCGATGAAGGTTTTCGAATGGGGCGAGAACGAGAGACTCCGCAAGGCCATGAAATGGGTGGAAAGAGAATTCCAATTCGAAAACTACGAGAAATACAAGGCACAGGAAGAAGCCAACTCCGAGATAAGCGATTACCCTTACGAAGTGATAGCCTTCTTCGAACAGGTTGGCTTCCTCGTGGAGAAGAAATTCGTGGATCTAGACGTGATAGACGATCGCCTCGGACCCTACATCGTCGACACCTGGAAAAAACTTGAACCTTGGATAATGACCATGCGAAAAGAAAGATACGATCACACCTTCGGCGAGCATTTCCAAAAACTTTACGAGAAAACCACCCTGTACATAAAGAAACACTGACAACGAATAGCGGTCTTGTGAGGTAAGAACATAATGTCTATTCGGTTCGGAAGGACGCAGTGAGACCGTGGCAACAGCGGGAAAGAAAGGACGCTACAAGCGAGGATACCCTGTGGCGATTCTGGTTGGATTTGAAAACAACCGCGCCGTCTTGTGGCAAGTGTTCAGCAACGTGGCAAAACTGCATGCGAACATCAACCTTGCAGGAGAACAAACAGATGCAAAGGCACGTTATGTTTTTCACGAATCCGTGGTAGACGCACTTAGACCTTTTCTTAAAGAAGGCGTCAGAAGTGTTGTGCTGGCTTCTCCTGAGAGAACCCGCTACGCCACCGAATTTCTTGGACACGTGCAAAAACATCATGCCTACATGACGCAGCCTGGAAACCCAAACGCGGTTGCGTTTGGAACGCTTGTTGGCTCAACATCCAAACCTCAAGACGTGGCCGAACTAGTCAAGACTGAACGGTTTCGCAAATTAATCAGCGAGACCACATCCGGAGAAGCTGACGTTCTGATGAACACATTGGAGAAGCGCCTCAACGATATGAGCAACAATGTGCCGGTGCTGTTCTCGCTCACAGAAATAGAGCATTTGATCTGCAACCAATGGAAACCCAACGACCCTAGACCTGAATACCTCATGCTCACTGACCGCTACCAGGTGGAAAGCAGAGAAAAGAACAGGCTTCAGAGATTGCTACAGATCTCGAAAAACAAGAACGTTAAGACCAGAATAGTCAAGGCCAATTCGCCCGCAGGCAAACGTCTCACCCAACTGGGCGGCCTAGTCTGCTTCACCAAGCTTGGCCAAGTAGATCGCAATCAGTGAACGCTTCTCAGCGACTGCCGAATCCTCCGTTCCTATTGCGCGGCTTCGGTTTCTACAAAAAACTTTCTACCGAATCCCATGCAGTACTCAGCGCCGGTTGGGTTGTTTTGTCCGCAGTGGGAGCATAACATCGACTGCTTGTTTGCTGGCTACCGGATGTTTTTTCTCTCGCTGTTTGAGGGCTTCCTGTACTTCTTTGGCGGTGACCGCGAAAGCTTTCGTGCATGTTAAGGTTCAGGCAAATCGGCGTGTTCTACCGGAGACCCTCACGACGATGGTGTCTGAGGCGTGGTTGAACAGTCTTTGCCTTTTTCCTGGGTACAGAAGCCATCCTAGTATGCAGTCAAGCGGAAGCAAGAAGGCCTTTCCAACAGCTTCTATTAGTGCGTGGCCTATGCTTGCTGGTCTGCCATCCAACTGCGTCACCTTTATCTTCATCAGCATCTTGCCAATTGACTGGCCATATGCACCATCCATCACAGTCCAGTACAGGAAGTACAACACGGTGCTCAGGCTGAAGTCGAAAAACGGCATCCAGAAGGGTAGATTGGTCCACCCAAAACTCGGCCACGGCCACTGCGTGAATGCCCTTATGGGCGCAATCGCGATGCTGAGGATTATTATGTCTATGATCCACGCAACGAACCTTTCAACCCAGCTTGCCAGAACGAGGCTGACTTGGGTCCCCACGGGTGTTCCGCACTTCGAGCAGAAAGCTGTTCCTTCAGGTATTTCGCTTCCGCAATTCTTGCAGTAAGGCATTACTCTTATTCCTCGTAGGCAACTTTATTGGTGCAGGTATTTATGTTTCTCTTTTTCGGTTGATGTGGAAGCCTCGTTTCTCAAGCTGTTCAATCAGCTCCTTCGGTTGTGGAAACCATTGACCCCACTTTCGGCAGATGTGTTCCGTCCAGCTGTAGTTGTCGTAAGTGAACGTTTCTTCACGGTCTCCTTCGAGCGATATCTTGGCTTTTGCTTTTCGATAGTAGTCCTGCGTGAGGTAGCCTTCATCCATCGCCTTCATCGCCTTGGACACTCTCTTATCGTCCAGCTCTGTGTATTTGTCCTCGAAAAGCGTGAAGTCGAGCGGGTATCGTGGCCTTGGCGGCGGATCTTCTGCAGGATATCCCATCGTCAACTGCACAAGCGGAAAAACCCGTGAAGGCAACTTGTATTCTTCAGCAATCTTGTCGGCTCGATACATGGCGCTTCCGAGGAAGCAGCTTCCAAGGCCCAGACTTCGGCCTGCGACCACCATATTCTCAGCCATCAGGGCCGCGTCCTCAATTCCGAAAAACAGTAATGTGAGATCATTTGTAACTAGTTTCCAGTTTCTCTTGGCCATTATTCGCTCGAATTTGTGGGAGTCTATGCAAATCGTGAAGAGAAGCGGCGCCTTCCAAGGATTTCGTTTTCGGTTGCGTGAGAGTAGTACGCTGTAGTATTGGGAGGCGAAGGGTGCCTGTTGGCCTGCCCTCACGATGTTTCTGACGACTTCGTCAGAAACTGGCTTGTTAGAGTACTTGCGGATGGACTTGTGATGAAGCATAGTTTGGATGACTGAGTTGGTTTTCATGATCTTGCTCCTACATGGCATGATGAAGCATATCGTGCAGGTTCGAACATATGTCTTTTGGGATGATTGAAAAAAGTCGGTAGAGTTTGATGGTTTAGGCTAAAAGAAGTGGTTTGTGGGCATGGTCTCGAGGCGTTTGTCGCCTCAGCCAACTCTGCCCTTCTGTTTACTCCTTGGCTGCTGGTTCTTTCCATTCTTCGATTAGGAGTTTGTTGTCTCCTTGCTTGAAGGCTACTTTGACTCGGACGGCGTCGGCTCCGCGCTTGGTTCTCTTGTAGTTCTTGAAGGGGAACATGCTGTCTTCTGCGAGGTCCAGTGGCACGTAGATAAGGTACTTGCCGTCTTTCCTTCTGAAAAGTCGCCCTCTTGCTG
>CAYGYI010000070.1:0-8142 GCA_964354055.1 uncultured Candidatus Bathyarchaeia archaeon
TCAGTCTCGACGAATTCGTCAGCAGATTTGTCCTCGGCAAATCTCTTCTCTGCCAGCTTCTTTACATTGGATGTTGCTTCATCCAGTCTCATGGCCTTCAGCAGGCCATCAAGTCCGAAGAAGTGTTTATTCTGTTTCGATGCCTACTGTGACTATTGTGTCGGTGAAGTGTGTTTCTACTTTCTCTTCTATTTCTGAGGCGATTTTATGTGCATCCTCTATCGAGGTCTGTTTGCTGAAGAGGCAGTATATGTTTATGTAGCGTTTTTTGTCAGCCACATAGGTTAGGATTCCCTTAATCCGATAGGCTTGAGCGGTGCCTGTTGTTTCGTTGATTATTTTTCTTATTTCGCCTTCGTGAACCATCGGGCCTTTGCGGCTTCTGGTAGCGGTAGGTTCCACGTGGACAGTCACATTGGCTATGCCCTTTATGTTTTCCTCTATCTTGTCTTCAACTTGCTCAGCTATTTCGTGAGCTCTCACTATTGGCAGTTTGGGATCAACATGGGCGTGCAGGGTGATGTAGAGTTTGCCGTCCGTATAGGCTGCTGTGACTTCGTGGGCTTCTTTTACTCCTAGAACCTCCATGGCGAGCTTTTCGACAAGTTTTTCTGTGGGCATCTCTGTTTCATGCGGTTCGGTGTGTATGGAAACGTCCACGTTTCCGATTGCGTTCTTGATTCTTTCCTCTATTTCTGAGGCTAGGTCATGTGCCTCTTCATGTCCGAGGTAGTCTGGCACCTGCACCGTGGCTCTTACGTAGGTTTTGTTGCCTGCTTTTCTGATCTTCAGATCCTCGCATTTGAGCACATTCTTTGTGCCCGATATCTCTTTCCTGACTTTGTCCGCTACATCTTTGGATACGGAGTCGCTGAGCTCCATTCCGCTGCTCCAGACCAATCTGACGCTGAGGTACGACAGCAGACCGCCGAGCACGATCGAGGCGATAGAGTCTCCGAAGTAGAAGCCCAGATTGGCTAGTCCGAACCCTATGAGGGCTATGATTGTTGAGCTTAGGTCTGCGATGGCGTGGTAGAATCCTGCTTTCATGGTGTGGCTTTCGCTGTCTTTTGCTCTGAAGAGCGTTCTTACTCTGAAGAAGTCTATACAGAACGTGTAGCCGATGGCAATGAAACCTACATATCCGATCCCCAGATTCACGTTCTGGCCGCTGATTATCTTCAGGATGGCCTCGTAGATTATTAGCAGTGCCACGCCGATCAGTGCGATTCCGCCTATCAATCCACCTATTGACTCAAATTTCTCGTGCCCGTACATGTGTTCTTCGTCGGGCGGCTTGAGAGAGGCTCTTGTGGCTATGAGAAGCACGACCGTTGTTAGGGCATCCAGCAACGCATGCAGGCCATCGCTTATTATCGCTAAACTGTTTACGATCAGGCCAAGAATAAGCTCAACCACAATGACGCTTGATATGGCGATTGCGGAGCGCTTTAGCGTCCGCAGTTTATAATTGCTTTCCGAGTCACCTTGCATTCCTTAATCGCTTGATAATTCAGGAGTCCGAGATTTAAGAATTATGGACTGGCAATAGCAAGAAATCTACAGACATAATGGCTGCATCTTTCTCCGTGCACGTTACAGTTTATATTCATGTTTTGCCTCGCATGCTGAAGATGAACCCGTTTTCGCGTCTTCGCAACAAGTACTCGTTTGTGAAAGGCAATTTTCTACTGCTCACCATAACTTGGATTCTTATGTTCTTCGCTTTGCCTATTCCGAGCACTTACGCAGGTCTCTATTATCGGGAGCTGGGTGCGAGCGACTTCATCCTGAGTGTGATAGCCTTCTCGGGTTCGATTGCTCTTGCGTTGGTGCAGTTTCCAGGTGGCTATCTTGCAGACAAACATGGTAGAAGGTGGCTTGTGTTCTCCATGACGTTTGGGGTTGCCTTGTTTTCGATTTTCTTCGTGGTTGCGCCTTCTTGGCATTTCATCGCGTTGGGCTTGATGTTGCAGAATCTTTGTCTGTTCTATCAGCCTGCGCTGTTTGCAATCATGCTTGATTCAGTTTCGCCTGAGAACCGTGGCGCTGGATTTACGCTTCAGTCGGTGATAACTAATCTTGTTTCGTTGCCCGCCTCGATTATTGCAGGCTTCCTGATTTTGGCATTTACGTTTGATTTGGGTATGCGTGTAGCCTATGCCATCGTCACGGTGGCCTACTTCGCAGCTGCGGTCATCAGGTACAAGCTCAAGGAAACGTTGCCTTCAGGCGTTGAAGATGATCGCCCAAGTTTTCTAGATGCGCTTAGGGAGTATCCGAGGTCGGTGCGTGAGAGTCTAAGCGTGTGGGGGAAGGTTCCAAGAGCAGTTTACTACTTGTTTCTGTCAAGCTTGGCCATCCACAGTCTGCTTGCGGCCTGCAACACGTATTTTGTCGTCTACGCAGCCGACGTTTTGAACATCGAGAAGTTTCAGTGGGCGATTGTCATGGCTTTTATGGCTTTGAGCGCTGCGATACCTGCGATAATTGCAGGCGTCAGAATGGACAAGGTGGGACGAAAGGGCTTCTTGGTCGCTGGATATCTCTGCTACGTTCCTGCTATGGTTGTTTTCGTTTATGCTGATTTTTACTGGCTTCTAGTAGCGTTCTTCTTCTTTGGTCTGGGCCAGGTACTGCAGTCAAGCAGCTACCAGTCGCTCATAGGCGACTTGACTCCGAGAGATCTTCGTGGCAAAGTTGTGGGCTGCAGCCAGTTCTTCATCTACCTAAGCCAAGCGTTTTCGCAACTGCTGATAGGCCTGCTTTACTCATACGTTTGGAGACCACTGCCATTCGTGATGCTGGCCATAGGCGCCGTACCAATCTCGCTTTTCGTGTTTTTCAAAGTTTTTGAAGCGGACACCAAGCAGATTTAAACCTTAAAAGGAGCTTTGCCGTCTTAGGTTTGGAAACATAGGCAGGTTGAAGCTCATGTCAATCGTGTCCATAAGCGAGATTCTTGAAGGAAAACACGAAGGCAAGAAGGCCACGGTCAGAGGCTGGGTCTACCGGAAAAGGGAAAGCAAGCAAACCATCTTTCTGATCCTGCGCGACTCGACTGGCGTGATCCAGTGTACTGCAAAGAAGGAAAGCCCCGCGTGGAACAATGCGGAGAAGCTTACCGTAGAATCGTCGCTTACGCTTGAAGGTTTGGTCAGGAAGGACGAGAGAGCTCCTGGCGGGTTTGAGATTGCTGCAGAGGACATTTCGATCGTTGGGCTGGCTGAGCTTTTTCCGATAGCCAGAGACAAGAGTGAAGAGTTTCTGCGGGACACACGTCACCTGTGGCTTCGAAGCCGCAAAATGAACTTGGTAATGCAAGTGCGAGGTCGCGTTCTCGAGTTTGCGAGGGAGTTTTTCAAGGGCCGCAAGTTCACAGAGGTTTCGCCGCCAATGTTTATCACCAGCGCGTGCGAAGGCGGCTCAACGCTTTTCGGCTTGAAGTATTTTGATCAGAACTTGTATTTGACGCAGAGTTCTCAGCTTTACCTTGAGATTCTGATTTACTCGTTGGAGAATGTGTATTGTATTGCGCCGTCTTTCCGTGCTGAGAAGAGTCGCACTATTAGGCATTTGACTGAGTACTGGCACATTGAAGGCGAATGGCCTTTTGCGGACATGAGTGACCTGATGCGGTTTGAGGAGGAATTGCTGGCATATGTGTGCAAACGAACCGCCGAAGAGTGCGGTAAAGAGTTTGCTGAGCTTGGGGCTGACCTGTCGAAGGTGGCTTCGGTTAAGGCTCCGTTTCCGAAGATAACCTACACAGAGGCGCTTGAGAAGCTAAAGGCAAAAGGCATCGAGAAACGTTGGGGCGAGGACCTTGGCTACGACGACGAGAAAGCTTTGGCCGACGACTTCGGTAAGCCGTTCTTCATATACGATTATCCGACAGAGATCAAGGCGTTTTACTGCAAGACCTACAGAGACCATCCGGAAGTGGCCATGTCTGCAGACATGCTTGTGCCTAGAATAGGCGAAATCTCCACAGGCGGAGCAAGAGAGGACGATAAGGAGATGCTTGTCAAACGGATCAAGGACATGGGCATGAGCGAGAAGGATTATGACTGGTATCTGGATTTGCGGAGATATGGCACGGTCCCGCACGTGGGCTTCGGCATGGGCTTGGAACGAGTGCTAACATGGATACTTGACCTAGAGAATATCATAGACTCGATACCTTTCCCTAGAACCACAAGAAGATTCTACCCATAACACATGCGCTCGAAAAATCCATACCACGTGGCAATTGGGTCCAACGCTAAGAAAACCCAATTCGTTAGTCGGAAACCGCAACCACGCCACAGAGAACACGCGGCCTAGGTCACGAATCTTCTCTAGCAAAATGTAAATCATTTATGCTCTTCCGGTTTCTACCCAAGAACGCTCAAGCGCAGAAGGAAATGACTGGGCCAGCGCTTGGGACCGAAAAGCTTCCAAAAATCCTGAAGCTTTTCATATCACTGCCCAGCTTTCTCAGGAAAATAGGGTGGTAGAAATTCAGAAGAGATCCATTCTTGAAGAAACAAATCATGGGAACTGTCGGCGTAACTTCCATAGGCATGTTTGGAAACTTCTGGGGATGGCCCATCAACATAGGCTTTCATTCTCTGGAATTTGCTCTAGGAGGCATATCAAAGAAGCCCGTTGTGGTTGGCGATAAGACTGAAATCCGCAAATATCTCAGCGTGACCATGATGTTTGATCACGATGTTGTTGACGGAGCGCCTGCAACCCGATTTACTGCGCGATTAGCCGAATTAGTACAAGATGGTTACGGACTTTCCGAATAGCGCACACATTTCTAACGCTCAGCGAGAATAGAAAGCTAAGATTTGGGCAATTTCACCAGATTTAATCTTTCGTTTCAGTCTTGGCTTTTGCGGAATGAATACTTAAAGCTCTCAGGCAGTGGTAAATCACAGGTGGTTCTTGGTCCAATTTACCAATTGCTTGAGCGAGAAAGCCTTCAAAGAGGTGACAGAACAAGATGTCATGGATTTTCTCGCCTTCAAAAAACGCGTTAGTCATATTAGTTCGTGCGTGTTTTGTACAGAGTGTTGGTAGCGTGTAGGTCAGTTGGTCAATTTTGTTATGGTCGTTGACCCAGTTGATGAAAGAAGATTGTCCTATGTCAAAACGATAGAGCCTCTTCTTTCTCCAGTTGACGGATTAGTCACTTCTTCATGCTCAAGTGGGGAATTTTGTGCAGCATGGTCGGCTGGAACATGGACGCCGATTAGCCACGCGGCTGACGGCAAAAACGTGGCGATAATTTTCGGGGATGCGATTAAAGGGTCCGGGTCCGAGCGGATGACAGCGGAACAACTGCGCCGTTACTGGGGCGGTTCTAGACTGCCTGATGCTCTTGGCGGGTTTCATGCAGCTGCCACATACAGTCCTCAGAAAGGAGTGGTTATCGGTGCTGATTTGCTGGGAATATTTCCGATATATTACTACGCTTCTGAAGATGTTATTCTGGTCGGCTCTAGCCCCGAATTGTTCCGGTATCATCCCTGTTTCGAAATGAAGCTGAATCCTGTAGGTTTTGTGGGTATTTTCCTCACCAAAGGGATGTTTGATGGCCAGACTCTGCTTTGTGGAGTCAGACGGCTGGCCCCTGGGCATCTCTTGATGTGGCGCCCTGGAGAGCGTGCCGAAGAGGTCTTGCAGTTCGAGCCTCAAGTATCGACCAAGTATTTTGGTTTGAAGCTTTCTGAACAAGTGGAGGTTTTGGGTCAGGCGCTTGACGAGGCTATCTCTCGCCACGTGCCGAAAGGCGAAAAGTATGGTTTGATGCTCTCAGGCGGTCTGGATTCAAGGGTGCTCGGAGGATATCTTAGACGGAAGGACCTAGACGTCGTTGCTTTGACGGAAGGTTTGCCGACTGATAACGAGATGAGATGCGCGATACCTGTGGCAAACGCGCTAGGCTTTAAACATGTCCCATTCAACGTAGGATACGACAACTATGCTCATTATGCAGATTTGTCGGCAACTTGGCAGCATCTATGCGAAGGATTCACAAGCATGATGTTCTGGGGCTTTCATCCGCATCTCCGAAAGACCGCAACGAGAGTGGTTACGGGCTATTTTGCCACGGAAATCCTGGGCGACCTATTCAACTCTGCCATTCCAAAACCTGGCAAACCCGCCTCTTTCCAAACTTTCTTCAGATTCCTCAACAGATCGTCCTTCAAACCAGAAATCCTGAGAAAGCTCCTGAAGGAAGAACATTTTGACGATTTGGTCTCAGAAACGCTTCGCAAAGTCAGGAAAACTTATGAAAGCTACTCTGGTCTGGAGTTTCAGCGCGTGTGGCGCTATGGACTTCATCATTATATGAGATTTCACGTAGGCAGCGTAGTGTGGCCACTTTCATTCGGAGCTTGGCCCATATTGCCTTTCGCCGACCAGAAAGTTCTAGAAACCGTAGGAGGCATGCCAATCGGAGCCCTCCAAGACCGCCACGCTGAAAGAGAACTGCTCCGCAAGAAATTCCCAAAACTGGCCAGACTTCCTCTCAACGGCATCACATACGACACCACGCCCTTAATGCCTACACCTCGACAGAAAGGCTTACAACAAATCTATGGCGACGGAGGAATCTGGAAACTCGAAGGTGCACGTAACCTCCGCATCATAATGCTAGTCAAACTAAGAGGCGACAGACGCTACTACTCACGCATATCCCACTTCGATTCACCAGGATGGCAAACAGTACGAAAAACAGCAGAGCCATATCTCAAGCTGACCTCGCAGTTTCTAGACGAGGATACGGTTCAGGAATTGATGCCACCACCGACTGCCGGATATGCACACGTCAGACGAACGATGAAGCGCACAGGAATGACAGAAACAACTGGCCTGAAGACCCTGCTGGGATTCGCACTGTGGCTGCAAAAACACCCACTAGCTCAGAGTAGACTTCCTCCTCTTCATTGCGGTAGATTCTTGAATCGAATTCACGGTCTGACCGCTTAGCACTGCACTCTCGGTAATCGAAGATAACTGCGCAAAACGAGTTAGACCTTAAACGGTTTCTGAAAAGGGGTGAGAAAGAAGCGTTTATTGCTTCTTTTCGAGCTGTTTTCTCATTTCTTCGTATATGGCTTTGACGTCTTCGATTGAGGCTTCGTCTTCCAGTGTGGTAGTGTCGCCTAGTGGCGCTCCGAGTAGCACTGCTTTGAGTAGTCTTCGCATGATTTTTCCGCTACGTGTTTTTGGCAGTTTGTTGACGATTACGATGGCGTCTGGTGTGGCGATTGGGCCGATGGTGTTTCTGATGTGTTTGACGAGTTCCGCGCGTAGTTCGTCTGAGGGCGTGAATCCGCTTCGCAGCGTGACGAAGGCCACGGGCACTTCGCCTTTGAGAGCGTCTTCCTTGCCCATGACTGCGGCTTCTGAGACTGAGGGGTGTGATACGAGGGCGCTTTCAAGCTCTACTGTGCCTATTCTGTGGCCTGCTACCTTGAGCACTTCATCTGCTCTTCCGAGTAGCCAGAAGTATCCGTCTGGGTCTTTGACTGCGTAGTCGCCTGTGTAGTAGATGTTTGGCCATCTTCCGAAGTAGGTCTGCTTGAACCTGTCTGGGTCTCTCCATATGGTTTGAAGCATTCCTGGCCACGGAGTTTTGATTACTAGGAAGCCTTTGGTTCCTGCGGGCGTTGCTTGGCCTTTCTCGTCCCAGACTTCGGCGAGTATGCTTGGCAGCGGGTTTGTGGCTGAGCCTGGCTTAAGTGGCACAAGCTCTAGTCCGGGCAGCGGTGCTATCATGAATCCGCCTGTCTCTGTCTGCCACCAAGTGTCAATGATTGCCAACGTCTCTCTGCCTATCACGCGATAGTACCACTTCCACGCCGCAGGATTGATTGGCTCGCCAACTGTTCCCAGCAGCCTCAAACTGCTTATGTCATGTTTCTTGACCCATTCTTCGCCGAACTTCATGAACATCCTGATGGCCGTGGGAGTCGTGTAAAGTATGGTGACTCCGTGTTTTTCGATTATGTCCCACCATCGGTCGTTTGCCGGATAATCTGGCGTGCCTTCGAAAATCAGCGAGGTTATGCCCATCGCTAGCGGCGCGTAAACGTTGTAGGTGTGGCCTGTGATCCAGCCGACGTCAGCGGTGCACCACCA
>CAYGYI010000071.1:0-8081 GCA_964354055.1 uncultured Candidatus Bathyarchaeia archaeon
AGACGACAAGCCAGTCTCTAACGCGTGAATATGTTTCGTCATATCCTGATAGCATTCTTCGACGCTGTTGAAGCCGCTGAAGGCACCGAAGATGCTAAACCACGGCGTCCACGCGTGCGCCGGAAAAACCATGTTTTCTGCCGAGACTTCCATGACTTCCTCAACGAGGCTGGCAGCGTTCATGTTCAGCGTTGGTCTACCATCCGACGCAAGGTCGCCGTATTTGGCGAGTCTGTCATTGATTTGGCTAGCTGTTTCGATGCTTGGTGTGAAGATGACGTGATGGACTTTTTTGTACTCGTTTTGGAATTGAAAGATGGTGCATACTTCGGTGGTTATCATGAAGCTTACGGATGGCTCTCGGTTTGCTTTGAGCTTATATATTGAGTCGTCTAGTTGTGGTTCTAAGGTTTCCTTCAGCTCTTTGAGCCACAGAGAATGCGTAAAGTCACCTGTGCCCACAAGATTCAGACCTTTGATTCTCGCAAAGCGTGCTATCTCCTCAGGGCACATTCTCTCGCTTGTAGCTCTGCTGTAGCGGCTGTGAATGTGAAGATCAGCTATAATCCTCAAGCTCTTTCAACTCGTCCTCATATTTGCTGTCTTTCGGTGTTCACTTAACTCTTTCCACGCCAATGGTGGCGCTTTGTTTTTCCATGTTATTGCGCTGAAAACTCGCCAACTACCGAGCCTGCCTTCTAGTTTTCCGGAGTTTTGTTGTTCTTTGGTTTGGTTTCTTTTTCGGCCATGTATTTTTCGAGGCGTGTTTCCCAGTCAACCTTGAACATGACTACGAAAACGACTGCAAGCAAAATAAGCGCTAGCGCCATGCCTATTAGTGCGGATATCCAATCGCTGTCCACACCGAAGATGCTATTGATTGTTTGGATCGACAGGCGACCACAGTAAGCCACTATGAAGTTCATGGAGATCTTCCCAATCAATGCAGCGCCAAATGCTTTGAGAACGCTGTAGCGCATGACGCCTAATGGAATGAATATCAAGTCGTCAGGCAAGGGTGTCAACGCAAAAATGAAAATCACTATAGGTCCATATCTGTTGAAGACCTTTGCCAGAATGCCCATTTTCTTCTTGTACTTGTTGCCTATGGCCTTTCTGCCGCCCAACCCAATGAGATATGCTGAAAACTCGCCAATAACTGATCCCAATCCAGCTGCTAACGCAATCCAAATGGGATCGAAAACGTAGACGCCTCCACTTTTGAAGCCGCCTAAGGTGAATATGACAACCGTGTACGGTATTGGGACAAATATGGACAGGGCGCCTATCAGGGCGATGATGAAGATGCCGAAGTAGCCGTATTGCACTGAAAGGGCTTGCATCCAGTTGATGATGTCTTGAAGCTGCAATTGGAAGGATTTCTCCGGTCACTGATGTGGAACCCTAGGCTTAAAGGAGTTTTCATGAGAGCATCAGGCTTAAATCGCACTAAATGCTAAATTTGGTTTCTACAACGTTCTGAGGCCCCTGAGTTGAAGAAGAAAAAAGAACCGATCTGGATAGCCAGAGATTTTGCGAAATGCAGCGGGTGTCGCAAGTGTGAGATTGCCTGTTCGCTGTTTCATGAAAAACGCGTTTGGCCCGAAGCCTCGCGAGTGAGGGTCTTCATGCTTGTGCCAGGCGCCGAATTTCCGCATCTTTGCGCACAATGTGAGGACTACCCGTGTGTGAAAGCATGCGCAACGAAGGCGCTGACGATAAGCGAGTACACCGGTGCTGTACACGTCGATAATAAAGCGTGCACGGCGTGTGGAAAATGCATCAACGTCTGCCCAGGCAAAATTCCACATATGCACCCGACTGAAAAGCGCATTCTTATCTGTGACTTGTGTAGCGGCGACCCCCAATGCGTCAAAGTCTGCCGAGAGGGTGGCTGGAACGTATTCAAGAAAGTCATGCGCAGAGATCGCCCTTACAGTCTTTACGCGCGGAAGCCTGAGGAGGTCACACGAGATCTGTGCGCCAAGTTCTACGGCGAGAATGGAGATGATCTGGTATGATAAAAGGCTACGCTGGCAAGCTTCTCGAAGTCAACTTGACTAGTGGAAAAACGAAAGAGGCAAAGTTTGACGATGAAGTGTTGAGAGACTACGTGGGCGGCAGAGGTCTCGCAACGAAGATTCTATGGGATAGGCTGGGTCACAAGTGGGATAAGATAGATCCAATGGGCCACGAGAACGTGCTCCTATTTCTAACAGGTCCGCTTACAGGGTACTTCCCAGGTGGCAGAATATGCGTTTCAGGTAAGTCACCGCAAAGCAACGGCGTCATAGGCTCAACTGTAGGCGGCGAATTCGGCGTCGACCTGAGATGCGCCGGCTATGATGGCATCATCGTGACTGGCAGGGCAGAGAAGCCTGTTTACCTGTTCATTAAGGACTCTGATGTTGAGATTCGCGACGCAGACAAGGTTTGGGGCAAAGACGCCAAGCAGACGATGACGTTGCTGACTCGCGAGTGCAGGGAGCTTTTGAGGAAACGTTATCCATTATTCGGCGAGTGGCGTGAACCTGCTATGCTATACATTGGGCCTGCAGGTGAGAACCTGGTGCGGACAGCTGTGGTGGCTGCGAAGTGGGCACATGCTGCAGGCTACGGCGGCTACGGCGCAGTGATGGGTTCAAAGAACCTGAAGGCCATAGCGGTCAAAGGCACTGGACCGCTGCCTGATGTGGCCAATCTGAAAAAAGTCCGAAAACTGATTGACGAAATATGCAATAGCATTTACCAGAATGAGCTGTGGCGCCGGTGGGGCACAGGCGCAGGCGGTTACGAGACGGGTGCGAGGACGAGTTCGGAGCCTGTTCGGAATTGGCAGGATGAGTGGCACGACGAAAAAAGCTTCGGCGTGGACAAGTTCGAGAACAGGGTCTGGGTCAAGCAGTGCTGGAGCGACTTTGGCTGTCCAACGAATTGTTTGAAGGTTTCCGTTGTCAAGACAGGCAAGTTCAAAGGCGCTATAACTGACAATCCTGACTATGAGCTGCAGGCCTATTTGGGTCCGAACCTCGGCATTTACACGCCTGAAGACAACGTTTACATGGCCTCAATCGTCGATGATCTGGGCCTGTGTGGAATACAGACGGGTAATGTGCTCGGCTTCGCCGCCGAACTGTATCAGAAAGGCATTCTGACTAAGGATGATCTGGACGGCTTGGAGTTGAAATGGGGCGACGCTGAAGCCTTCGGCAAACTGGCACGAAAGATTGCCTACAGGAAGGGAATCGGCGACGTGCTGGCAGAAGGCACTTACCGCGCAGCCTTAAAGCTGGGCAAAACGAAGAAAATGAATCTGTTGCTCTATGCGGTACAGTCAAAAGGCGTGAGCATTGGAGCACACGGAATACGCAGCGGCAAAGACTACCCAGACATCATATCCTACGCGCTCTCGGTTCAGGGCGGAGACCATACTTCGACAACTGACTTGCCACTAGACAGCGGCGGAAGTGAACTCGCCGAAATATTCAACGACTCAGGCGTATATTGCAACTTCAACAGCTTTGGAATTCGCCGCAACCTTAGATTTGAGTTTTACAAGGCGGTCACAGGCTTACCGCTGACCAAGAAAGAATGGTTCGGCAAGAGGGCGATCAAAACGCTACAGCTGCAGAGAGCCATGCTTCTGCTAGGCGGACCCGACGCAAAGTGGACTAAGGTTGATGACATCAACCCCCCACGGTTCTATGAGCCTTTGCCATCTGGTCCGTACAAGGGGAAAACCGCAGACAAGGCTGCTGTGGAGGCGAAGATAAAGGACTATTATAGAGCGGCAGGCTGGGACAAAAACGGCATACCCAAATCAAGCACGCTAAAGAAGCTTGGAATGCAGGATGTCGATGATGCCATGCAGAAACTACGCACCTTATAGAGGCTAATGCTTAAATAACAACAGATTACTCGTAGTCAATACACCATTTAGGATAAGGAGTGAAACGGATTGGCTGACCAGAAGAAATGGGCAAAGGAATTGAGCGCTAAATGCGACGTAGACTCGAAGGTTCTAGAATTTGCAATTGAAGAACTCAGCGAGAGCTGTGGCGGCGACGCACCAACTTCGAAGAAAGTTATTGAAGAACTTACGACAAGCTGCCACCTCAACGAGGAAGAATTGAGAAAGTTCGTCAAGAATGTTTCTAAGAATTGTCCGATGGATGTGAAGAGATTACATGAAGAGATCGTTGAGGCTGAAGGCAGGAAGGAAGCGGCCTTCAAAGCTATAGACAAGGCAAGAGAGCGACCGCTCTAAACCTATAGACACTACCAACACTGCCTTCTTTCTTTGAATTCTGAGCAATAAGCGCAAGCTAAGTTGGCCTGCAATAAAATGCAGGAAATCGAAAACTGGAGAAAGGTGAGGGCTTAGATTATGTGCAGCTCTTTTCCGATTTTGTCGAAGGCGCGTATGGCGAAGTCTAGGTCCTCTCGCTTCAAGGCGGCATTCATAATGGTTCTGATTCGTGCTTTGTCTCGCGCTACCATTGGGAACACGATGGGGAGTGCGAAAACGCCTTCCTCATAGAGTCGTGCGCTGAGCTTCTTGGCCACAGCGCTTTCGCCCACGATGATGGGCGTGATGGGGGTGGTGCTGTTGCCTATGTTAAAGCTCAAATCTTTCATGGCCTTCTTGAAGTAGTGCGTGTTTTCCCACAGAGTTTTGACGTGTTGTGGCTCTTTTTCGAGCACATCCACCGCTGCAAGGCAGGCTGCTGCGACTGCTGGCGGATGTGAGCCGCTGAGTAGCCATGTTCGTGATTTGTTTAGAGCGAAGTTGTATAGGTCTTTGGAGCCTGAGACGTGACCTCCTACGACGCCGAAGGCTTTTGAAAAGGTGCCCATTTCAGCGTGAACTTTATCGCGGCTCAGCTTGAAGTGGCTGACGATGCCTCTTCCGCCCTCGCCGAGCACTCCTTCGCCGTGAGCGTCATCTACATACACCATTGCGCCATGTTCCGCGGCCAGCTTCGCAACGCCGTCCAACGGAGCCACGTCACCGTCCATCGAGAAAACTCCGTCAGTTATTATCAGTATTCGCCCGTAAGGCGGGTCGTGTTTTTCTGTTTCTGCCAGCACTCGGTCAAGATCCTGCATGTCTGAATGCTTGTATACGGCTCGGTCAGCATGAGCTAGTCTGACGCCGTCAATTATGCTGCCGTGGTTAAGCTCGTCGCTTATGATCAGGTCGCCTTTTCCTACAAGTTGTGGTATGAGGCCTGCGTTGGCAGCAAAGCCAGTCTGATAGACTAGTGAAGCTTCGGCGTCCTTGAATTTTGCCAGACGTTTTTCGAGTTCAATGTGGATGTCCATGGTTCCTGCGATAGGTCTGACTGAGCCAGAACCTGCGCCGTGAGTTTGAACCGCTTTAACCGCGGCCTCCTTGAGTTTCGGATGGTTGCTTAGACCTAGGTAGTTGTTAGAACAGAACATTAGCACTTTCTTTCCGTCAACATTGCACCAAGGCGTACTCGGGCCTTGCAGAATTCGAATCCTCCAGTCCAGAGCATTCTTGACTAGGTCTTCATATTCCTCTCGCAAAAATGATGTTGGATTGCGCATTTTTACCATGACCTCTTTTTCCCTATTTTGGCTAGCGTTCTATTAACCTTTTCTTCTATGAAGTGCCAAGTTTCTTGGAGAGTTTCTCTATCATGTCCTTGGTCATTGAAGGCAACGTGTAGGACGGCTTCCAGGCCCAGTCCTTGCGGGCTACATTGTCATCTATCGACATGGGCCACGAATCTGCGATTTTCTGTCTAAAGTCAGGCTTGTACTCGCATTTGAAGTCAGGTATATATTTTCTGATTTCGGCGGCAAGTTCACCTGCTGAGAAGCTCATTCCCGCTACGTTGTAGCTATCGTGACGCTTGACTTTGGCGGAGTCAGCTTCCATAAGATCTATCGTGGCCTTGATGCAGTCGGGCATGTACATCATGGGCAACACAGTGTCCTCGCGCACAAAGCAAGTGTACCGCTTACTCTTGATGGCCTCATAGAATATGGCCACGGCGTAGTCAGTTGTACCACCGCCTGGGAGAACTTCACTACTTACGATTCCTGGATATCGCACGCCTCGCACGTCCACGCCATACTTGAGAAAATAGTAGTTGCACAGCAGCTCGCCTGCCACTTTGCTTATGCCGTACATCGTGGTGGGCAACAGGACCGTTTCCTGAGGCGTATTTTTGCGTGGCGACGAAGGCCCGAAAACTGCAATTGAACTGGGCCAGAAAACACGCGTCAGCCCAAATGTGCGTGCGATTTCTAGAACATTGAGAAGGCTGTCCATGTTCACGTTCCAAGCAAGCTGGGGATACTGCTCGCCTGTGGCTGAAAGCACAGCGGCCAAGTGATAAACGGTGTCAATCTCGTGTTTTTTCACTAGTTTTTCGGCAGCCTCGCGGTCGGCAAGATCTACAGACTCGAATGGACCTGACTTGAGCATTGCCTCGCTTGGAGGCTTCTTGTGTCCAACCGCTACGACGTTGTCGTGACCGTATTTTTTGCGCAATTCAACAACCAACTCTGAGCCGATCTGGCCGGTGGCTCCTGTTACCAGTATTTTTTTCATGGTTCTGTCAGCCATGCAAAAGCTCTCCTTTGTTGAGGAAGGTTGTGAAATATCCAAATATAAGAATTTGGGAGAAGAAGCCAGAAACAGTTTATAGCCTCGCGATTAGATCATGTTCTTTGATACTTGCATGAGAATGGCTTTTATCGTAAATCCTGTAGCAGGCATGGGCGGCAAAGTGGGCTTGAAAGGAACAGACAATGTCCTCAAAGAAGCAATCAAAAAGGGCGCCGAGCCAACCGCGCCAAAACGCGCCACGGAATTTCTCCAGAAACTAAAGGGAAGCATGAACGAAACCAGCATCGAGTTTCTAGTCTGTCCAGGTATAATGGGACAAGAAGAGGCTGAAGCCGCAGGCCTTTACGCTCAGATTTTACCTATGAATGCCAAGAAAAAGACCAGTGCCGAGGACACGAAAGTCGCAGTGAGACTTTCGGTGGAGACGAAGGCTGATCTAATTGTTTTCGTGGGTGGCGATGGCACGGCGAAGGATGTTTTCGACGCCCTGCAGGGTTTGGATGCTGTGCCTGTTCTCGGTGTTCCCTCAGGCGTGAAAATGTACAGTGGCGTCTTCGCGGTGAGTCCTGCGGATGCCGTAGATATAGTTTTGGCCTTTGCACAGAAAAATGCTGAGATAGCCGAATTTGAAGTCATGGATGTGGACGAGAAGGCAATTAGAAGCGACGCGTTTGCAGTGAAGCTTCACGGTTTTCTGAAAACTCCCTTTGTGCCTCTGCGCCTGCAGGGTAGCAAGCAGGTCAGTCCTGAAACTGTTGACGAGAAAGATAACCAAACGGCTATCGCAAAATTCATACTTGAAGAAATGAAACCCGACGCTACATACATCTTGGGCCCTGGAACAACCGTTAAATGCTTCGCTAAAATGTTGGGCGTGGGCAAAACGTTGCTCGGCGTAGACATATACAGCAAAGGTAAGGTCACACTTGACGTAGACGAGAAACAGATTCTTGCACAGGTCAAAGATTGGCGGAACACGTGGGTCGTGCTGTCGCCAATCGGTCATCAAGGCATCGTTCTTGGAAGAGGTAATCAGCAGATAAGTCCTGAAATTGTTAAACGTGTAGGCAAGGAACGCATAATCGTTGCCGCTACGAAGGGCAAGATTCAGAGCATAGAGGGCAAGATTCTTCGAGTGGACACGGGTGACGCTGAGGCAGACAATATGCTCCGAGGTTACATCAGAGTGGTTACTGACTACCGGGAGTGGCGGCTGGTAGAGGTTCGTTGAGAAGTCACTAGATCCCGCTGTGGCAGGTTATTTCGAACACGTTTATATATTTCTTGGAAACTGGTTATTTTTCATGTCAAAGCGAGGAATCCGTAGACACCGCAACGCGATAGTAATACTTGCAGCAATCATAATCGTCGCAACACTTGTGTTCGTCAGTTGGGGAAACAAGCCACCGAGGATAGGCACTAGCAAAGTACGCCTCGTAACCTCGATGGGAAACATCACCATTTTGCTATTTGACGA
>CAYGYI010000072.1:0-8018 GCA_964354055.1 uncultured Candidatus Bathyarchaeia archaeon
TTTTCTGTTTTTATGGCTTCTTTTGGGCAGGCAAGGCTGCAGATCTGGCAACCCGCGCATCGTTTCCGGTCAAGCGCAAGCCTATAATCTTGAATGTGCAAAACCCATTCTAGCGTTAACGTGTCCGCCGTGTCCTTTTTTATGGTCTTCAACGGCATCTAACAATCACCATTTTTCGCATCTGTTGATGCGGAGGCCACTTTGGTGATAGGCGTGCATCCGCCTTAATATATAGTTTAGTTTGAACATTGCACAATTCTAATGGCGAATTGTGGCACAGATCGCCACGTAGCATTTCAAGTGATCTCCATCCTCGAACGCCACAACTCGCAAGCCAGCACCTCCAAGCAACGACGCGAAGGCCTTTTGCGTGAAGATCCGCTTCAAACCAGTAACCACAAACACCGCACCGCTCTTGGCGACACGCTTGAACTCCCGCAAGGTCTCAGAAGGACAAGGCACGTTCTGAATGAGCGTAAACGCGAAAACATGACTAAAAACGCGATCTCTGAAAGGCATGTGGTCAGCATCACCTAACACAAGCCCAACGCTGCCAAAGGTCTTAGCACGCTTCTTGGCCACAAGCAGACTTCTCTTTGAAACATCCAACCCAACAACGAATCCAGTCTTGTCCGCAACTTGGCTGAAGAAGAGACCCGTACCGCACCCAATGTCCAAGACAGGATCCTTCTCGCCCAGTACGACATGCTTCAAAGCAGCTTCAATTTTCGTCGTTTGCTCCTCGGCATATCGTCTGTCATACATGTCTGCTGTCACGTCGTAGCGACGCATTACGTCGCGTTTCTTCTTCCACGCAGCCATCTAAGGCCTCTCAGAAGTCTTATGTACGCTGCAAGTCTTCTAAAAGTATTGGCGATTGCCCGTGGCAAAACCTCAACATATATCCGTAATCGTCAGTCCGAGCATCGCTGAGGCTGAACGTGTAGCGAGAGAGGCGGTTTCTCAGCACAGAATGCTGATTGTTGTGGGCAAGTGTTGGGTGGACTACGTAGGGCGTGCGAAGTCGAGGCTTGAGTCTGGCGAGCGCGTACTCATGGTGAAGGAGGACGGTTCGCTGCTTGTTCATCGTTCGGTGGGCTATGAACCGGTCAACTGGCAGCCTCCAGGATGCATTTTCCACACGCAGGCAAAAGGTAACGTGCTGGAAGTACACGCAGTAAGGCAAAAGCCTCCTGAATCAGTTAGAGTCTTCTTCGACAGCATTCAACTAATCTCTTCACTAAACCTTGAGGACTCGGGCGAGTTCTCGCTTTATGCAAGCGAAGCAGACATGCAGAAAGCCATTCTGCTCAAGCCGTCGCTCATCGAGGAAGACCTCAGACTCATAAGCTACGAAAAGAAAATCGAACCAGGCTTCGTAGACGTTTACGCCATGGACAAAAACGGAAACCTCGTCGTGGTTGAGATCAAACGCAAAACCGCAAGCAAAGAAGCCGCACTGCAGCTAGCAAGATACATCGACGCCATCAAGACCAAATCAACGCGCCAAGTGCGCGGAATACTTACCGCACCGAACATGGGGAAAGACGTGCAACGAACGCTGGCCACTCTTGGGCTAGAGTTCAAGCAGCTGGACCCGAGAAAATGCGCAGACATCTTGCGCAAAGCGGATACTAGGAAGCTTGCAGAGTTCTTTGAGCAAATGTAAAATAGCTCGTTTTGCTTTTTGCTTTGAGAGGCGTAGTTTATGAACGTTTGGAAGGATGTTCCTGCTGGCGACAGGCCGCCTAAACTGCTTAACATGATAATTGAAGTCGCCAGCGGCTCTCGAGACAAGTATGAGTATAACTCTGAGTGGGAATCATTCGTGCTTGACAGGATTATTCCGTCTTCAGTAGTCTTTCCGGTGGATTATGGTTTTGTACCTCAGACATGGTCAGATGATAACGATCCGCTGGATATTATGGTGCTAAGCTACGAGCCTTTGGAAGTCGGCTGCATCGTCAAGGTCCGCGTTATAGGCGCATTAATTATTGAAGATGAGAAAGGTGAAGATGCCAAGATACTGTCGGTGCTCGTGAACGATGCGCGGTTCGAAGGCTATGATGAAATTACGGATGCGCATCCGCACCAGCTCAGGGAGATTCAGGAGTTTTTCGAGACCTACAAGAGGCTTGAACCTCATAAATGGGTCAAATTCAAAGAATGGAGAAACGCTGAAGAAGGAAGAAAAATCGTCACCTACTCGCTGGAAAACTACAAGAGGAAAACTGGAGTCAAAGCAAACAGAAGCCAGACACCATCTTAAGCCAGTGCTCTGCTTAACATCTCGTGCTCCTTTTCTGAAAGCCACCCTTCTTTCTTCAGCTCTTCTAGCCCGTTTCTGATTGTTTTTGCTGCGTTTTCGACCTTTAGCAATGAAGCTGTGGCGGCTGCCTCACTTGTTTCTCTCTCGAATGCTGCGTTATCCTCAAGCATAGAGGGGAACCTGTTCAGAAAGGTGGCTAGCGCTTCGGAGCGTGGAGTAAACAGTTGCTTAACTCTGGCCACGCCTAACGCGCCTTTGAGCTTAACTAGCAGCTTCACGCTGTTAACGGTGGACGGCGGAAAATGCGCATAGCGTTTTCTGCTCCCAGACTGGAAGCCAATCAAATAGAAGGGCATGTAGACAAGCGACGGCTTTTCTCTTTTCTCCGGCAGGCCTAAGCGGGCAAATGAGGCGATGGCGGTTTCTCGTTGCCGAATTGCATCTTCAATCTGCCGGGCTATGCTTGAGGTCAGTTCCTCCATCTTTTCCATCTCATGCTTCAGAACCTGAACCTTGGCATCTCTCGAAGACTCGATTTCCACAAGCTCCCTGTTCGCCTCCTGAACCTTCGCGTCGATATCCGATTTGATTCTGAAAAGCTCCTGCCCTTTTTCGTCTTCATTTTTCTTGATCTCTTTCTCTAGTTTCTTGATCTGGGATTCAACTTCTGAGCGCTCTTTTTTGCGTTTTCCTTTCTCATCTTTCCATCTTCGCTCTGCGGCCTTGTTCTTGTGAGCTGAACTGGTTTTGATTTCTGCTTCGCAATTGGCTATTTTGGTTGACAGCTGGTCGCGCATTTTCTGCAGTTTGACTTTCTCTTTCTGCAGGCGAAGCAGTTCTTTTTCGAATCTTCTTGAGGCCGTAGCTATGTCTTCGTCGCCCTTGCGGTGTATCTTTCTCACTTCTTCTTCCACTGGGCTTCGGTGTTTCTCAAGTTCTGCATTGAATTTATCCTTGACTTCCTTGATCTCGCCTCTGACAGCTTTGGCAAAGCCCTTTGTGATGTCGTTGAGAAGCTTCATGTCTTTGCTGAGCCTCTTTGCCTCATCCACGAATTTGGATTTTAGGTCTTCGAGTTCGCTGATTTCGCCGAGGATGGACGCTTCTTCCGTGAAAGGTCGAAGCGCAACAATGTCAGGTGCCTCAGCGTTGAAGGGCTTAGCTTCTGGGAGGTAAAGCGCAAATCCCTCCAGAAGTGCCGCATCAGATATCAGTCCCTCGGTGAGAAGGTTCTCTTGTCTGCTTGAAGACTTGAAATAGTTGGCGTTGTCCGAAAGAAAAGCCGCATAGGTTTCGCGTGAGCCAGAGCTTCTTTCCACGCCTTCGACGAAGGCTTGGATGTCTGGGAGGGTTGGATATAACGTTGTATGTGGGGCTGCGTTTAGTCCATCGAGTATCAGGCTGATCTCTTGAAACTGGAAAAGCCAGATTGGGTAGACAAGTTTTGCGATGAAGCTTATCTGCTCAAGAGGTTGCTTCGCTACGATTCCTCCGCCCTTGCCTCTTTCAAGCTCAGCCAAACAGAAGACTGCCGCTTTCTCAGCCTCTTCGGAGAACGGCTCAACTCGATTCGGTGCCAGAGTTGAGAACGGAAGGATGAATCTCGCAGGTTCTTGGGACAAGTCCTCACCGTTTCGGTTAGTATGGGCATGGTTGGTTTAAATGCGTTATGAGGCTCTGCATTCATTTGGCGGATTTCTGCCAGTGTTTTGCGGTGAGCGGCTTTGCCATATTCTTATATAGTCTCAGCGAAGGTGTACTATGCTTTAGAGTGACCGTGTTGGGTCGCAAACTCTCAGGCTTGCCGAGGCTCGTGGCCATCGTAGGCGGGTTCATGATCATGGCAGGAATCATCCTGCTCGGCATAGCTGCTCTAGCAACCATAGGATACCTCGACGCAGGCATGTTGCTTGAGAACAAATACCTACTCGCCGTTGCCACCCTTATGGTTGCAGTGGGCTTGCTTGACACGTTTTCGGCAGTCGTAATCGCCCGCTGGTGAGAAGAGAATGGCCACGTTGAGAAAAACAGCCTCGCTGCTTGTCGGAGGCGTTCAATGCGTGCTCGGTGGGGTGGCTTCCATCTTCGCTTATCTCATTCTCACAAACCAGCAAATACAGGACATGCTTTCGATATTGCCCCGCGAAGCACCGCTGTTCATGTTTCTGCTCATAGTCTTCGGCACGCTGTCAATTCTGAGCGGGCTACTTCTAGTTCGAGAAGGAAACGGTGGCTTCTAGAAATGGGAGAAAAGCATCTGAAACGCGAGCTGGGACTTCTTCAAACCATGATGATGGGCATAGGAGGCGCTGTCTCCGCAGGCGTGTTCGTGACGCTCGGATATGCCGCCTCGCTTGCAGGCACAGCGCTTATAATCGCTATGGTTGTGTGCGGAATCATAAACCTGTTCACGATGCTCAGCTACGCCGAACTTGGCGCCGCCCTGCCTAGCGCAGGAGGCGAATACACGTTCGCGAAGATCTCTTTCGGAGGCTTCTTCTCATTCGCCACAGGCTGGTTCGAGTGGATCAGCAACATGTTCTACGCCGCCTTCTCCTCAGTCGGCTTCGCCTACCTCATATCATACATTGTCCCTGCCATCAACGTGCCTTTGGTTGCGGTCGCAACGCTCGTCGTGTTCAGTCTCATCAACATTAAAGGTGTCAAGGAGACAGGTCTAGTCCAGACAGCTCTAGTCTTAGCTTTGCTTGGCCTTCTAGGCGTGTTCATCGTGGCAGGTCTGCTTACAGGTCAAGGTTCAGGAACGTTTGAGTTCAAAGCACCCGAAGGGGCGTTCGGTGTGCTGAGAGCATTGGCCTTTGTGTTCGTAATATACCTCGGCGGAGAGGCCATAGCAGTTGCACAGGGCGAGGTTAAGAATCCATCCAAAACCATCCCGCGGGCGATCATCCTATCATGTCTCGCTCTAATCGTCATGTACGCCGCGATCGCGTACGTCGTGTTCAAAATCGTTCCACCAGCCGACCTAGCAGGCAAGGGTTCACCCCTTGCCTATGTGGCTGAGCAGTTCATGGGACCTGTGGGTGTCGGCATCGTTACGGTTGCAGGAATCATCGCAGCGTTGACTTCAGTCAACACGTCCGTTATGGCGCATTCGAGGGTGGCCTACGCGCTGGCCAGAGACGGCTACTTCCCTAAACAGCTCTTCAGTCTCCACGGCCGCTTCAGCACTCCGTACGTGGCAATAGTGGTCGGCTCGATCTTCACAATGGCCATCGCCGCCACTGGTCTAACTGACTTCGTTGTCTACGCCACCGACTTCGGCTTCATCATAGGCTTCATATTCGTCAATCTATCACTGATGAAACTGCGAAAAGACAAACCCAGCTTGGTCAGGCCCTTCAAGGTTCCCCTCTATCCGCTGACGCCTATTCTGGGGATAGCCACATCACTGTTTCTGATTTTTCTTCTTGAACCATCAGCGCTTTTTGTGGGCGGCGAACTGTTTCTCTTCGGCCTTGTGGCCTATTACGTCAGAATAATAGGATATAACCGCGCCTACCTTGCCATGTCCGGCGTTGACTTCGGCCTCAGCGCCTTCTCAGCGCTTCTGGCTTTCTTGCTGGCATCTGGCTCGTTGCCAGTCAGCCTTTCGTCAACCGTCACGTGGCTTGTTCTCGGTCTAGCCGCCACGGCCAGCATCACCTATTTGGTTGCAGGACTGCTCAAGATCACAAGGACGCAGGAGGATTGATGGAACGTCGGAAGAAGAGGAAAAACGACTGTTGAAGGATACGATCAGTGAGGAAAGACTCAGAGTGTGCAACATCGTCCGCAGACTGGGTTCGAAGCTGAGTGGATTGATGCTTGCGTGTGGAATTCTGGTTTTTGCCTTTGGTATCTATATCATTGCTGTGCCGCAAGACCCAACTCTTACGCCTAGAGTCAACGTCATATTCACTGGGGCATTGGGCTTCGTGGCAATTCTGAACATTCTGTGCGGGCTACTGCTTCTGCTGGGTGAAGATTAGGCACCGATGTGCTTCGTGAGATAGTCCGTGATTCTGCGCTGGAAAAGCACGTTCTTCAGCAGCCCGCTTCTCTGTATCCACTGTTGCAGTGGGATCTGGAACTTGGAGCCGATCCACCGCAACGCTAGCTCTAAGGTGTTGAACTTGTATGGTTTCTGCCTCATGGCGTTTCGCACGTTTTCACGCACTTGCCACACGCCGACAGGCATGATGTAGCCTGGTCTTGCCTCGCGCAAAACGATCACTGCTGCCTGGCGATGCTCTTTCACAAGCTGGTCGCACACCGCCAGCCTCGCAGCATAGTAACATCCACCTATCTCCGCGTAGGTAGTTCTGCCCTCGTAGCCCTCCCAGTCTCCGAACATTACAGTGTTCTTGCCATTCGGGTTCCATGCGGTGCCAGGATACCAAGCTTCCATAGCCTCGTAGCTCCAAGCCATCGGCAGCATCAGTATTTCAAAGATATTGTCGAGATAGCGTGACTCGTAAACGTGGTACTCACTTATCTCAGGAAGTGTCTTGACCTTCTTGATGAGATCTTTTGAGACTATGTCGTCCACGGCGGTTATGCTCCAGCGTGTAGGCACTAGTTTTCTGTTGTCTTTCAATCCGAAGGCGCCCACGCTGAAGGCTTTCTGAATCTTCGTGACCATCACGCCCCGGTCGTAGAGTTCGCGAACTGCAGGCGCAGCCTTCAAATCCGTATCGTAATACGCCTTCTCAACCTGATGATCCCACCGCGTGTTGCCCACATTCAGGTCGCGAATCGGCGCCGAAGGCCCGAAAGGTTGAACCTCGTCGTCGAGAAAAATCGAACCTCGAGGCTTCTTCTTCAACATTAACTCCACATCTACAGGGTTCACAGCCAGTGCCAGCTCACGCGTCTGGTCAATAATCCTTCCCGCCTCGCTGAATTTTTGAACATGCACACGGTGCTTACCACGAATAAGCATAGAACGAAAATTCACGATCTCGTCAATCGACCTGCCGAACCAGTACTCAGGCATATCGTAGACCGTGGTGTCCTCCTGCACAGGCGGCACAAGAGGTCCAGCATACACATGTGGATAGCCAATTCTGCCTATGAAAACGCTCGGCGGCGAAGCTCCATCAACGTCTTCACTGTGCATGAGAGGCACACTGCGCAAATAATAGTTAACTTTGACCAGAATGGGACAGCGGGTCTTACCACACAGGAATCTTGACCCTTTACAGAGCGCACATTGACTGCTCCTAGAAGTCCCAGACGTCACAGTGAGGCTCTCTTCAAGGTCTACAGGCAAGCTCGACTTCGCGCCTTTGAGAATCTCATCTGGCCACGTGCCTGATGATCGATCTCCAGTCCGGACCTGCGAGAATGCCAATCACTATCATCGAATGATGGTTGAAAGTGGTTCTTATGTTTTCCTTAACCATTTCTGTGCTCTATCTGCCAATGAATTGCTGATCTCTCATCGTCGAGGTTGACACGAAAGCGTGGGTTAATACAAAACGCGCGCGATCGTTGCCCGGTGGATATCTTTGATTCAAGCCTCCTCTTTTTAGTTTAGCTTCTGCAGATTTCAATATGCCAAAAGCAGTCGAATCGTTCCTAGAGTGCTAGCAGAAGGAAGCGTTGAACGAACTGAAAACAGCGCGCTGCCTTGTCCCTTTATTATGCGTTGAAGAATGTTGGCGAGACGGCTTTGTCAAGTCTTCTTTGAAACGTCAATTGGCAGTCAAAAATCCTTGTTTGAGCCATCAACGTACACCCACAT
>CAYGYI010000073.1:0-7995 GCA_964354055.1 uncultured Candidatus Bathyarchaeia archaeon
GGCTATGAAGAACTGTTACCGAAGCAACGAAACAGGAAACAAGAAGAATCGTAAACGAGCGTCGGCGCGTACCAAAGCTTAAGTTTCCTCAACTATTATATCTTTAGTGTACTGTGAGGAGATTGAGGATGCCCAATGGTTTTGAGAAAACCTTAGCAAAGGCCAGATCCGAGATCTTCTCGTCGCTCACATTAATAATTGGGCTGCTTACAAATCTCTACTTCTGGTTCATCGTAGGCTGCACTTCCATTGGGATGTATGCGCTCGCGATGCTGTGGGTGGCTTGGATACTCCACGTAAACCCATGGATCACCATAATCACGCCCCTCGTGCCTTTCACAGCCACATGGTACGTAATTATGAGGAAGCGCGTTCAGAACTACGTTGCGTTGCTGTTAAGCCAAGGAAGAATATGGGATACAGACAAAGCCCTAGCTGATTACGTCAAGCTTATCAGAGAACAGAAGGGGCAAAGAGAAAGACAGCGTAATTGATTCAAGCGGGACCTGAGGCCCTTATCGAGATCGTCTGCGTCGCTACGCAACTGACGGCCCTCACATTTGCTGAAAGATCAAGTAGAGCGAAGCTTTGCTTACATGGGAAAAGGTTTTTAGTTTAGTTGTTGTATTGGAGAGCAAGTAGTTTAGATTAGACTGTGAGGAATGAATGAATGTCTGTATTTGCAGCACCAGGCGCATATGACCGCGCCATAACCGTGTTTTCTCCAGATGGGCGGCTTTTCCAAGTTGAGTACGCCATGGAGTTGGTTAACCGGGGAGCCACGATCTTGGGCATACGCTGCTCCGAAGGGGTAATATTGGGATCTGAAGAGAATGCTGAGCCCCTTGAAGAGACTGAGTATTCGTGGAAGATTTTCCGAATTGACGACCACGTTGGAGCAGCCATCGTAGGCCTGAGTTCGGATGCGCGTATACTAATAGACCAAGCGAGAGTGAACGCTCAGAGCAACAAACTGACTTACGATGAACCAATCGATGTTGAAATTGTTACTAAGAAGATATCTGACGTGAAGCAGCTCTACACGCAGCATGCAGGCGTTAGGCCTTTCGGAGTTTCGATAATCTTCGCCGGAGTTGACAAGACGGGAAGCAGAGTTTTCGGAACGCACCCAAGCGGAACGTACAGAGGCTACAAGGCCACAGCACAGGGCGCAGGAAGAGACACAGCACTGGCCATCATGAAGGAAGAACACCGAGATGACATGAAGCTTGAAGAAGCCATAAAACTTGCCGTCAAATGCCTAACCAAGGCGCTTGAAGCACGGCAACTGCCGCTTAGAATAAAGATAGCCGTAATCCCAGCGGGCACCAAGAAGATGGAAATGCTCAGCGACGAAAAGATAGAGGAGTACATCAAGCAGGGTGGCTCTGGCAAGTGAAATAGGTAATGGGCGAAAAATACACTACTGCACGGATCACAAAGGACAACGAGCACTTCGAGATTCTCGTAAAACCTGAAAAGGCACTGGACTTCCGCATCGGCAAAGTGGCCTCCATAACGGAGGTTCTGGTTAGCGAAACCATTTTCTCTGATGCCAACAAAGGCACAAAGGTGGCGGAAGAAAACATACGCAAAGCCTTCGGCACGACTGACATGCTCAAAGTGGCTGAGACGATACTGAAGAATGGGACATTGCAACTTACCACGGAACAGCGCAGAAAAATGGTGGAGGACAAACGCAAACAGATCATTGACTTCATCGCCAGACAGTGTGTTGATCCGAGGACGAATCTTCCTCATCCGCCGGCGCGTGTGGAGAACGCTATGGAGCAGGTGCGCTATCCGATTGAGCCCTTCAAACCTGTCGAGGAGCAAGCTAAGGAGATAATCAAGCTGCTACGGGTAATTTTGCCTTTGAAAATGGAGCAGGTCATAGTAGGCGTTAGCATACCAGCAGCCTACTCGGCAAGAGCTTACGGCGCGATAAAAGGTTTCGGCACAATCAAACGCGAAGAATGGCGCGGAGACGGCTCGTGGTTCGGCGAAATAGAGATGCCTGCAGGCATGTACGCCCCGTTCCTAGACAAACTTGGAAACGTGACTAAAGGAAACGGAGAAGCAAAGATAGTCGCATAAAAAAGAAATGTTGTAAGAAAACTGAAAAAGATAGGAGATTTGAATATGCCAGCATTTTTCGAAAACAAACAGATTGTGGTACCAGGAGATTTGTTGGCTGAAGGCGAATACATGGCCGGCGAGAATGCTTATCTCGAAAGCGGCAAGGTGTTTGCTCAGCGCATCGGTCTGGTTGAGTACGACAACAAACGCGTCAACGTCGTGGCATTGAAGGCTTTCTACGTGCCAAGGACAGGAGACGTGGTTATAGGAACGATTGTGGAAGTCGGTTTCACAGGCTGGGTTGTGGACATAAACGCTCCGTATCCAGCTCTGCTGAGAGCTTCCGAAGTTCTCAATCGTCCTTTCAAACCGCAGAAGGATGACCTGCCTCAGGTTCTGGACGTAGGAGACCTGATAGTGGCAAAGATAGATGCCTATGACAGGACGCATGACCCGCAGTTAGCAGTCAGCGAACCAGGCCTTGGAAAGATCACGCGCGGGCAGATACTGAAGGTTACGCCGACAAAGATTCCCCGAATAATAGGCCGTAAAGGCTCAATGGTTTCCATGATCAAGGAGGAAACAGGCTGTAACGTGATACTCGGATTGAACGGAATGGTATTGATAACGGGGAAAACTTTGGAAGATGAACGATTGGCCACCATGGCTATTCGCAAAATCGAAGACGAATCTCACACTAGCGGCCTAACAGACCGCATAACCCAGATGTTGAAAGAAGCAAAAGGAAAAAAGGAGGAGAAAAAAGTTGAATGATAAACCCGAAAAATTGATAGACAAAAAAGGATTGAGGTTAGACGGAAGAAAGTTTGACGAGTTAAGGCCTCTGAAGCTTGAGGTTGGCACTCTGCCTAATGCTGACGGCTCAGCGTACATTGAACATGGGAAGAACAAGATCCTGGCCGCTGTGTACGGTCCGCGTGAGGCGCATCCGAAACACATGGCTCTTCAGGACAGGACGGTTTTGAAGTGCCGCTACCACATGGCGCCTTTCTCAGTTCAGGAACGCAAGTCGCCCGCACCTTCAAGAAGAGAGGTCGAATTGTCAAAGGTCATCCGTGAGTGCTTCGAGCCTACGGTTTTCGTGGAGTATTATCCGCGGACTATGATTGACGTTTTCATCGAGGTCTTGCAGGCTGACGGCGGAACGAGATGTGCCAGCATAACGGCTGCTTCGCTTGCGCTGGCGGATGCAGGCATCCCGATGAGAGACATGGTTGTGGCGTGTGCAGCAGGCAAGGCAGACGACACGATGGTGCTGGACTTGGACGACACAGAGGACAAGCTGGGCGTGGCAGACGTTCCAGTAGCATACATGCCAAGTCTCGATGCAGTAACGCTACTACAGATGGACGGCAAGCTCACACATGAAGAGTTCGAAACTGCCGTGAACCTTGCCCTTGAAGGATGCAAGAAAATCTACCCGATGCAGAAAGAGGCTTTGAAAATCAAGTACGAAAACGTCAAGGAGGCCGATGAGTGATGTCAGTGATAACCAAGGTAAAGAAGAAAGAAATTGAGCAGTTCATAGCGCAGGACAAACGTACAGACGGACGGGAACTGATGGACTACCGCGAAATAAAAATTGAACAGGGCTTGATTGAACGCGCTGAAGGCTCAGCGAGAGTGCTTCTCGGCAAGACCGACGTGCTTGTAGGCATCAAAATCGCGGCCGGCGAGCCGTTTCCAGACACGCCAAACGACGGCGTTTTGACGGTGAACTCAGAGCTTGCACCGATCGCATCGCCATCATTTGAGACTGGACCGCCTGACGAAAACTCGGTAGAACTGGCCAGAATCGTGGACAGAGGCATAAGAGAGTCGAAAATGATCGACACCGAGAAACTGTGCATCGAACCAGGCAAAAAGGTCTTCGTCGTATTCGTGGACATCTACGCGCTGAACCACAATGGAAACCTGATTGATGCAGCGGCTTTAGCTGCGGTATCGGCCCTGATGAACACAAAGATGCCTAACTTCGAATATGAGGATGGCGAAGTGAAGATCAAGCCCGGCTACACACAATTGCCAATCAAACAGCATCCGGTTACGGTGACGTGTGCGAAGTTCAATGATAAGCTGGTGGTTGACCCATGGCTTGAGGAAGAACAGGCAATGGACGCAAGAATTTCGATAGCCATTGACGACGACTTCAACATCTGCGCCATTCAAAAGGGCGGCATGGGCTACTTTGAACCGAAACAAGTATTAGAGGCGGCAAAAGTAGCTAAGGACAAAACTAAGCAGATACGCAAACAGCTAGACTGGTGAACAGACTTTGGGAAGAACCAAGAAAGTGGGGCCCACCCGAGGACTAGGCGTCCGCTACGGAACCACGGTGCGGAAACGTTACTCCAAGATAATCACTGAAATGAGAAAGGGCCACAGGTGTCCGGCATGCGGTTTTCCACGCGTAAGAAGACAAAGCGTGGGCGTGTGGAAATGCCGGAAATGCGGCCACACCTACACGGGCGGAGCGTACACGCCGACCACAAAACTGGGCGTCGTAGCCAAACGGTTAGCCAAAGGTACACCAGTCGAACAAACCGCAAAGACTGAAGCGCCTGCGCAAACCGAAGAAACCGACTAGCCCCCACCCTCCCAAATTTCCATATATCTTCTTTTTATTCATAGCATATTCAAAGCATAGACATGAAAGCGCGTTATGAAGATCTCTCACTTCAGGAGCCGCTACAATGAAGGCACATGCCAGCATACGATTCAAGCTCCAGACGGAAAAGCAGCTGGACATAGTTTTCGCGGCATTGGAGCCTGAAATGAAGACTACTTCTGCACGTTCGAAGGCAACGCTGCAGAAGGAAGGAGAGTTCCTCGTTCTGAAGGTGGAAGCCAAAGACACCGTGGCTCTCCGCTCGGCACTGAACGCCTACCTGAGATGGGCAAACTCGGTAATCAATGTCCTACAGAGCATATAGCCACAGAAACAGACCTGCAAAGACACCTACTTTTTTCATCAGTTCCTACACACAGGTTCAACTTTGGTTATTCAATCTACAGAGTAAAACCTTACTGATAGATTCAGAGGGCAAAGCCCAATAACGGAGATTGAAAGAAATTGATAACAGTCTTGCTCAGGCAGCATCTGAAGGGTTAAATAGCTTTTGACTGTGTGGTTTGAAGAGGTTTAGCAGGGTGTCTTCTAATCCGACAGCCGTTGATGAGAATGTGTTGCCTCAAACTCTTTCGATTCGAGGTTTGAGGTTTCGCCATTTCAGAGGCGAGTCTGACTTTGCTGATATGATTGCTGTCATTGATGGAATGAAGGAGGCGGATGATATTGATTTCTCGGCGTCTGCCGAGGAGCTGGCCCGTGAGTACAGGAATTTGACAGGTGCCGATTTGTATAGGGATGTGCTTTTCGCTGAAGTTGACGGAAGACTTGTCGGTTTCACAAATTTGTCCTGTGACAGAGACCCAGGCGGAATTTTGCTTTACCGGCATTCTGTGGCACTTTTGCCGCGGTGGCGAATAAAAAGTCTGTGCAACGTGATGTTAAGGTTCAACGAGCAGAGATTGCGCGCGATCGCCGAACAGCATTCTGCGGACGGGCTTCGCCTTTTTCAAGTCATGGCTGAAGAAAGTGAAAAGCATTGGGCAAACGTGCTGATCAATGAAGGATACCGGATATTTCGTTTCGGCTTCAGGATGACGCGACCGAACTTGGACGATATCCCCGACTTGCCTCTGCCTGAAGGCGTTGAAGTGCGCCCGGTCAAGCCTGAACAGTACAAGCTGGCTATAGATGCATGGAACGAGGCATGCAAGGACATGCGCGGACAGATTCCCATATCCGACGAAGGTCTAAAGGAGTTTCAGCAGTCGCCCATATTTGATCCCTCGATTTGGCAGATAGCGTGGCACGGCGACCAAGTCATAGGTACTGTGATGAATTTTATTGACGAAAGGGAGAACACGGAGCACCATCGCAAGCGTGGCCACTGTGAACTCATCTCAGTCAGACGACCATGGAGAGGAAAAGGCATAGCGAAAGCGTTGATTGTGCGAAGTTTCAAGGTTTTGAAAGAGCGAGGCATGACCGAGGCCGCGCTAGGTGTAGACTCAGAGAACCCAAGCGGAGCACGACAACTGTATGAAAAGATGGGATTCAAAATCGAGAAGCGAGTGACGTTCTTCAGGAAGCCACTGTAGCAGTCTCGTCAGCTTTTCTCTTTCGCTAACATCACTGCCGTTTCTAAGGCGACCTCGACGTTTCTTTTAAGTTCTGTCATTTTCGGCGAGGAGTTGCGGTAATATTCTATTGCGCCTCGATCTCGCGTTCTGAACAGAATAAGGTTGGTTGGGTAGAAATAGTGACCGAACAGGTCTTTGGCGCGTATCGATTCTGTATTGTCGCCTGAAGGCTGCTTCACATGCACGCGGATGAAGGCAAGTTTGTTGCCATGCTTCTTCGTCAGGTCTTCTGCTAGTTTGTCCAGTTTTGGCGTTTGTCTTTTGCAGGCTGGGCAGTTGTCTCGGCAGATAGCGATGACGTAGGCTTTTCCCATGTTAGGCGCAAGAAGCTGCAAGGCTGATTGGCCCTTCTTTTTCGTTTGCTTCTCAAGGTCTGTGAACTCGACTTGGTTGACTGCCATATGTTTCCCTAAGCAATCAATGATATTTAAGCAATCTCGATGCGTATTGCGGCTTTTGGAGTATATGAAGACAGAGGCCGCGTGAGAACTGGCCATCAACGCCTTCCGTACGTAGGTAGTTTAATTAGCATGGGGGACCGCTCTAGGCTTAGATTCCGCTCTAGCTATGTAGTAACCTTATGGTGAAAACATGGCGGAAAACTTTGGTTGGTGCTTTGATGCAGGCCAGTAATATCCGTTCGAGTGTTGCAGAAGAGAAGCGTTCTTCGAGAAGGCTGTTTCTTCCTTCGCTGGTCGTCTCCTATTTCGCCACGAGTCCAATCGGAATCGTGACCGGACTTTTCCTGCTTAGTATGGCTGAGGATTTTTCTGTCTCCCGCGGAGTCATGGGGCAGATTAACACTCTCTCTTCGGCCGTTTCGGTTGTTTTTGCCTTGCTCATGGGTGTTCTGAGTGTTCGGTTCAGACACAAGTCTTTGCTGCTTGTGGGTCTGGTAGCGTTGAGTGTTTCGGCTGTAGGCTGTTTCTTTGCTTGGGATTTCAACTCGGTGTTTGCGGTGTACGCTCTGAGCGGCGTGGGCATTGCGATGGTTGGTCCAATGTGTATTGCTTTGGTGGGTGAGCATCTCGCTTTGTCGAAGAGGGCTGGGGCGGTTGGCCAGATTGTGGCTGGCGGGTCGCTTGCTTACTTGGTTGGGGCTCCCATTATGGGCGTGCTGGCAGGCTTCGGAGGCTGGCGTGTGTCGCTTCTTGGGTTCGTTGTACCTTTCTCGCTGGTAAGTCTCTTGCTGGCCTTCGTCGGAGTGCCCTCAAAACCCTCTGACAATCAAGCATCGCGTGAGGAGCACACTTATGTGGAGGGCCTTCGGGAAATCGTGTCACATAAGTCACCCATCGGCTGTCTAATCGGCAATGTTTTACGCAACGCGGCGTTTGCGGCAATTTTGTTCTATTCAGCAGTCTTCTTCATTGAACGCTTCACCCTGCCGGAAAGCCTTGCTTCATTCGTGATCTTAGGCGCGGCGTTGTGCTACACTTTGGGCAGCATCGCGAGCGGCCTGCTTGTGAACAAATACGGAAGAAAACCTTCGACAGTCTTGACGGCACTGTTGGCAGGCTTGTTCACGGTCTCGTACGCATTTCTTTCTAACCTTTGGCTTTCCTTGGTGCTGCTTTCCGTGGCGAGCTGGTTCTCAGGCATGGTTGCTTCGTCAGCAAGCAGTCTGACTCTTGAGCAGGTCCCTGGATTCCGTGGCTCGATGATGTCGATGGGTTCGGCGGCCAC
>CAYGYI010000074.1:0-7062 GCA_964354055.1 uncultured Candidatus Bathyarchaeia archaeon
CGCTGGGCTCATAACCCAGAGATCAGTAGTTCAAATCTACTCCCCGCTACCAATCATCAGGATTTTTACCACAGTTCGCGCAACTAACATTTAACTTGTCCCAGCACGCGTGCTTTCTTTCAGACTTCAAGCTTGTACGGCAAGGCTTATTGATTTGTGAATCTCAGTGAGTGAAGAGAGGGACACGTCTTGGGAATAGTTTTTGCTTGTATTGCGCCACACGGTTCCGAGGTCATACCCGAGTTGGCGGGCGAGATGTTTGGGGCTTTCGGCGAAACATGCAGAGGCATGGAACAGCTGTCGTATCTGATGAAGCAGCGAAGACCTGAAACGATTGTTCTGGCCACCCCGCATAGCCTGCGTTTGGAAGCCACGATAGGCATAGTCACAACCGAATTTGCTGAAGGAACTCTGGAAGACAATGGCAAAAGTGTAAGGCTCAGATGCACATGCGATCGCGTTCTGGCCAAAGAGATTGCTAGAAACGCAAAAAAGGCGAAGCTCCCGGTAGTAGGTGCCAACTATGGCACAAGCGATGGACCTGCGTCCTGCATGCCTATGGATTGGGGTACGTTGATCCCGCTCTGGTTTTTTGCAGGCCAGAATTCTGCAACCAAGATTGTCATGGTTACGCCTTCAAGAGAGATTTCTCTTCAAAGCCTTGTAGACTTCGGGCAAGCCATTGCGCAGACTGCGCAGGAATCTGGGAAGCGGGTGGCGTTCGTGGCCAGCGCTGACCAAGGGCACGCACACAAGGTGGACGGCCCATACGGCTTCCATCCAGCCTCCAAGGAATACGATGAAATGGTCAAACGTGCAGTTCTAGATAATGATCTGAAACCTTTGCTCAATTTGGCGCCACAATTCGTAGAGGATGCCAAACCCGATAGTCTGTGGCAACTGGCTATATTGCAAGGTGTTCTTGAAACCGTCCAAATGAAGGGAGAGTTGCTGTCCTATCAAGTGCCTACTTATTATGGAATGCTTTGCGCAGCTTTTTCGCTCGAATAGGAGCGCACCAATTCTAGATTGTGATCACATGCAGTGCGAACTGCTCCGATGCTTTACCTGAAAAGGGAGGCCAAAGATTGCATATGTCTGTCTTTATGGTGGGCTGTGTGTCTGACTTGAAAAGCATAGTAGATGATTTCTACCACAACGCCCGTAGACGGTATGGCTATCGATATTGTCTGTATGTCGAGCATCCTTGACACTCACACTTGCTGAGAAAACCTAGTTTGCTTCGGTTCAGCTATAACTTTTCCGCATTCTGCTGAGATTGGTTGGTTGGGGTAAAGTTTTATCCACCACCAATGCCTGATTCATGGAGAAAAGGGAGTCGCGTGCATGCTGCTCGATTCTATCCACGTGAAAGCACTATTCTCTCGGGCTTTCTTCTGCTAGCAGGTGGCGGAGAGAAAAGTGTTTTATCGTAAGGTCTGTTCTGTCCAGACTGATTAAGAAGCTTTGTTCGCCAGTGAGATTCGGTTGCCAATCTCGTCTGAGTTGAGTTAGGAGACGTGAGTAACTTGCGTATTCCCTGTGCAGCGACACCATTATGCTTTGCATTCCAAATCCTTCCCCGTTATTTGCATAAATCACTGATGGTTGCTTCTTAATCCACTCTCTCGCCTTTTCAAAAAGCTCAGGTTTGTCTTCAGCAAAGGACATAAAAGTGAACGCTAGCAACTGATATCCAATTTTCCGCAAATCTGGGATAATCGTATACTCTTTTACGAAGCCTGTTTTCTCCAGCCTTATTCTTGTCCGTGAAATCGTGGGCTGGGAGAGCCGTGTAGCCCTAGAAAGCTCTCTGTCGCTTCTTCTTCCTCCTTTTATCAGCTCGAGGAGAAGTTTCAGCTCGTTTGCCTTTAGTTCCATTGTAAGAACCTCAATTTGCAGTTGTGCGATTGAAGTTATTAACATTTAGCACTGTATCTGGCTGAAGTCTAGCGCGTCAAGCGAAACAGAAAGCATTGGGCAACTGAGAGACAGCGCACACAGATTCGAGAAACCCGTTCAGTTCTGCACGCGCTTCAAAAGAACTAAAAAGCAGAACACTAGAAACTGTAAGGCAACTCGAGCAATCACTCTATTCTTTTCCTATCAAATAGTCTCCCAGGAATTTGAAAGACTGGGACCTCAAGACATCTTCACCTTTCAAGTCCACAATGAATGCCTCTACGTCCAAAAGTCCTTGCCACTCATGTTTGGTTTCTTCAACAAATCTGGAATAATCTGCGTAGTTTTTGTGAACTGAAAACGCTATTCTGTTAGAGCCCAATCCCATTCCAGAAGCAACGAACAAGATGTTTGGGTGCCTTTTCACGAAATCCTCAGCCTTCGGCAACGCAGATCCTGGTTGTCGTGGGTTTCTTTTTGCGATTATCACTGCCAGCAGTTCACAGTCAAGCTTCTTGAAGTTAGGTATAGCTGTGTATTCTTTCACGTAGCCTTCTTTCTCAAGTGCTTTGATTACTCTGCTCAATGTAGGCTGAGAAACACCGAGAGTTCTTGCCAATTCCCTATCACTTCTTCTGCTATTCTTCATCAACTCAGAAAGTAGTCTAAGCTTGAAGTCTTTCATCACAAGCGTTTCCTCCAGCTAGGCTGCCGTGCGTTTTGGTTTCATTTGACACATGTCAACTACATAAGCATTTAGCGCGCGCTTTCTGTGACCACTCTATTTGTTCCTTCTCTAGTGATCTTTGCCTCCAGATTGACGCATTTGTTCAATCTTTCTAAGTCGCTAGCACACACCATGACAAAATTAATATCCCACTTCTGCACGGAGTACTAGAATATGAAAAAATACGACACACGACTTAATGCTCAAGATAACCGAAAAGCGCGCATTTCATCAGAGGAATCAACTACATAGGGGGTGAAAGAACTTGGACAAAGAAAACGAAGTGCCTGACACCAGGAACATTCGCAAATTGACTGCCGGATGGGGCACTTGACGCTGACTTCAAGGCGCAACAGCGAAGGAACGCGCGTGGCTATTCGGCATCATCGCAAACAGAGGCGGCTACGGATCCTAGACGGCCCATCTTACGAAAGACCTACAAGACCCGAATTTCCTACTTAGATTCGAGACAACCTCGGACCCGTAGGAAAGATCGAAGCTCGTGGGGAGAAAATCAGCGAACTCCGCAAGTCCCACAGGGCAATGACGGCAGAACAAAGAGCAGAACTGGCGAAACAGAGAGAAGTTGAACTTAAAACGGGTCTGGAGCTCATAAGCAGAGACAAGAAGACAGTGCAGGAACTCATAACCATAGTCGACCCGCCATAAACGTAAGCGCCACGACAGCAAGAAAGCCCTAGATCCCCATCTTTTTCTCGCAACCTGCGGTAGCAAAAGGAGATATGTCCATGAGAAGGAAGAAACAGCCATACTCCAAAGGCGAACTCAACCGACTAATAGAGAGTCTACTCCACCCCCTCTTCACTCACAACCCCGAACTGATGGCAATAGACGTTTTCCTTCATGGCATGGGAGAGAGAAATCCATTCGAGACCGCAGTCAAATTCATCCGATACACTCTCCCAATGATCGTCCAAAAAACAATAAGAAAGCGCTAGACACGGCATCTCCCACGCGTAACTAGACAGAACAAGCTGTCGAGTTCTTCGTCTAGAAGTAGCTTCCACAAAATTAAAAAGGCAATTTACACTACTTCTCTATGCTTAAATCAAATAGGAGAAAGGAAAAAATGAAAATGAAAATCTTGGTTAGCATGGTCTTTCTATCAATACTCTTCATCGCAATGGTTCCAATGCGAACAACACAAGCTCGCTCAGAAATAAGGACCGGAAGCTCGAAAGTGATACACTCTGATGTTGCGCCAGCAAAGGTAGAGGTCTTGGATGCTGCGGCAGATCCTGCAGCAGATCCAGATCCAGTTCCATTCAACGTGGACATGGTTGACGCTGAGAACGTGGATCAAAAGGGCGACGGAATCTATGTGGCAGTGCTTGACACTGGGCTATTGTCCAACTATCTGACCTTCTTCCCACCAAGCATGGTCAGCATCAAAACACAGTGGGGCATCGGCTATTCCCACAACGTGTGGTATGATCCAGCTGGAACGGGCAACTGGTCAATAGAGTACATAGACGGCGTTGAATACAAGTTCTCGTACGGGCCACTCAGAAACAACCGTGGCTTCATAACTCACGACGACGGTGCACCTGACAAATACGGCTTCGGATGGGGCTCTGGCCACGGCACACAGGTCATGAGCGAAATAACAGGCTTCCAATACAACAGCAGACGAGGCGACGGTGTCAGCTACTGGGTCAGCGGAGTAGCGCCAAAGGTCACAATCATTCCAGTGCTAGTACTAGATGATTGGATCGAGTTCGCAGATGACGGCAACGGTTGGATGTGGACTGGCGGTACCGACGAAATGGTTGCAGCAGGCATCAGATACATTGGCGACTTGGCCAAGGCAAAACATGTGAAAATCATAATAAACATGAGCCTTGGAGGATCAGCGCCAAACCAGCTTGAGGAAGACGCAATAGACTACGCCATCCGCCAAGGAGTGATCATAGTGGCTTCTGCAGGCAATGACGGAGCAGCAGGCATGGGCTGGCCAGGCGCATTCCCGCAAGTGATCTCAGTGGCCGCGGCAGGATGGACACAAGAATACCTGCCCTACTACCTAGGCACTCCGAACCCATACTACTGGTGGACAGACGATGTTCCAGAGGACCTATGGACCACAGACCCACTAGGCAACGACTTCCAAGTCTATTTGACGGACTTCAGCTCAAGGCCAAACGCGACGCTCGGTCAGCACATATGGGATCTTGACGTTGCGGCTCCTGGAGCAGGAGTTAAGGGTCCATACAAGGGATACGGGCCAGGTCAATGGAACTACTACTCTGTTTGGGGAACAAGCCAAGCAGCACCGCATGTTGCAGGCATAGCCGCTCTGGTGGCTCAGAAATATCCAAAGGTCAACCAACTCGCCATGGAAGTATGCCTCAAAGCAGCATCTCTAGGAAACCGCTTGACGAAGTTCTGCGAAACAAGCAGATCAGCAACGGTATACGACACGTTCTCCAATTCTCTTTTGACCTACACATGGACTTCGAAGGACTATGGCACGGGCCTATTGCAGGCTGATACCGCTTTGTGCGTTGCGTCATTCATGTTTGGCTGGATGAAGCCAAAAGGTGGAAACGTCAATCAGCATCGATAAGCAGCTTGCATAAAGCCTAACAAAATTCCCTTTTTCCCCTTTTTTCGTGCTACAACTTGGTAGTTCTACTGAAGCTCCACACGTAATAGGAATGAACTCGAAAATCTGTCTGTGCATTCTCCAGTAGATGACTCTGCAATCGTATTTCAATGGAGTTTAGCCTATAGAAGTAAGAGGCCAATCAGTATGCGGAGGCGCCATCTTTTGGTTGGTAGATGGCTGGCGCATATAGTCGGAGCCGGTTGGATGGGCGCTATTGTGTTCATATGAGGTTCTCCATGCAGAATCTGTTCAGTTGTTGCTTGTCACTGTATATCATGTTGCCGTTGACTGCGAGGTTTTCGACTTCGACAAGTGACTGCCACAGCTTTGCTTCGATTGCTGTCTGCTTGAGATGTTCTCTTGCCGCTTTCATCAGCTTCACTCTTTCAGGATCAGACAATTCGAGCAAGTTCATCTTTTTTGCCGCTTTCCTGTTTAGGAGCTTCATATGCGCGTTCCTCACCACCTACCATATCGCATGTCTTAATAAATCAGTTCTTTCGGCGCTGAACATATATCAAAAAACGATATATCCCGTCTATGTACTCAGATGAAAGAAAGCATAATTCACCTATCAGCCTTGAAGAGCCTGCTAGTCTCTCAACAATTCCGCATTTCAATATCTACAGAACATGAAAAGATAGCCAGATTTGCTTGTAACAGAGTTTCGGAATGAGGTTAGGCTTTTCCCTTCTCTTCTTTGCCGAAGTACTTGGTCCACTTGAGTTTGCGTGCGTCTCTACCAAAGTTCAGAGAACTTTTTCTGCATTTGCCCGAACAGAACCACAGAATCGACCCGTCATTCTTTATAAACATCATGCCTGTGCCTGCTTGAAATTCGCCGCCGCAAAATGAGCATTTTCTAGGTTTGGCCAATCGCAACTCCTCTGCGTAACCTATCTGTTGATTTTCTTTGCTTCTCGCTCAGTCTCTCTCAACATGAGTATGTCTTGAGCCCTGATGGGGCCTTTAACATTGCGGGATATGATTCTTCCTTTGTCTTTTCCTTCAAGAATGCGCACTCTCACCTGTGCGATTTCACCTGTAACACCAGTGCGCCCGATGACCTGAATGACTTCAGCCGGAGTAAGTCCCTCTTCGACTGGGGCTCCCTTCGCTTCTTTCCTTTCTTCCCTGCTCATTACGCGGGTCCTCGTTTAACCTGCTCGATTCTTGCGACTATTTCCTTGACTAGCCCCGTGGCATCGCCTTCTTTTATGATGCATGCAGCTGCCGCTGGAACATCGATGCCTAGCGCCTTGCCTATCTGCTCCTTTGTGGGAACAAAGACGTACGGAATTTTTCTTTCCTCGCATAAGAGTGGCAGATGTGCTACTACTTCTGGCGGGTCAACGTCTTCTGCTATGATGACGAGTTTCGCTTGACCTCTTTCAATGGCTTTTGTGGCTTCGTTTGTGCCTTTTCGCACTATGCCTGTTTTGGCGGCTATTTGCAGGGCTTCATAGGCCGCATCTGCTAGCTCTTTCGAGACTTCAAACTTCACGTAAAACGGTTTAGACATAAGCCTCACCCTTTCAAAGTACAAACTTATCAATACTCCCCATTTATGAAGGTTTCGTCTACCGCCAGACACTGACATTATCCTAGACTAACTAGGTGCCTATGCAACTAGGCCACACGATCGGCTGAATCGCCCCTCACATTCCAGAGTCTGAAAAAATGGAAGATTGCCGAAATCTTTGAACCTGCAGGTAAAGGATAAGACATTATTACGCGTGGCAGCCACCCAAGTGTTGGGTAAAAATTGGCGCAATAACGTGTTAGACCTTCGTAGATCTCACGG
>CAYGYI010000074.1:7072-7867 GCA_964354055.1 uncultured Candidatus Bathyarchaeia archaeon
GGTTGGTTGAAGATATGTGTACGAGTTAAAATTCACAAGTATGTCATGCATGACGCCGAATTTTTGCAACGTGTGAATGAGTATGCCCTGAACCGCGTTCATTTCACATTTGAGCTACTTGCTTTTTTTTGGCGCTGGTGTCGCTTTTCCATGGCACGTAGAAAAGTTTAAATAATCTGTTCGGTTGAAGCATCTTGCTTTTACGAGGGGAATTTGTTAATTTGCAGAGACTAGGCCTAGTCCTCCATATCAGCCCAAGCCGAAATATCATAACCAAAACCGAAAACGCTCCCAGAATCGGAGACGCCGTGGTTGACGAGAACCTGAAACCAGTTGGCAAGGTTTTCGACATATTCGGTCCCACATCTTCACCCTACGTGGCGATAAGACCAGCCACACATGAGCCTCAGAAACTTGAGAAGAAAATGCTCTATGTCCTCCCCTCAAGGAAGCGGGAAAGGAGAAGATATTGACTAACGATGATTTACGCGAGAATTCTGACCCTGCCAGTCCAGTACAGAGTGTCGAGCCCGTAAAAGTTCAGGAATGCCCCAATTGCCACAGCACGCGACTCATGCGTGATTACGAGTGCGCGGAGATCGTGTGCATGGACTGTGGCCTCGTGGTGGCCTCGAAAATAGCTGACCGAGGACCAGAATGGAGAGCCTTCGACGATGACCAGAGAGCCAAACGCACCCGAGTCGGTGCACCACTAACCTACACGATCCACGACAAAGGCCTGTCAACAATGATTGACTGGCACGACCGCGACATATACGGAAAAAGCCTGTCTCC
>CAYGYI010000075.1:0-7827 GCA_964354055.1 uncultured Candidatus Bathyarchaeia archaeon
CCAGACTGATCGGAGGATGCCCCACCTTGTGGAGTTTCAACAACAAGAGTCTAGTCCCAATTTGGTAGACATTGCTCACTCGAGAGCCGTAAACAGAATTTCCCAGTTCGCTAACAACTGATGCCACATCGAAACTCGTAAACTCCTTCTTTGGCATCAGGCATCACTTCTAAACCGTATGCCATGTAACCCTATAAATAGCCAACTCCAGAAATGTGCTCAGATGCAGATTTGAAGGTTTAAAAGAAAAGTGGAGATGTGATTGTTTGCTATGGCGCGGTTTCACCGTAGTGAGCTGCCGCCGTGACAAGGTCGAATATATCTATAATCTGGTAGGATGGTGCGAAGTTCGAGTTCGGTGCCCAATCCGGGTCATCTGGTCTGGCGTTGTAACTTAGGCCTCCGATGACGACATCAAGGATGCCAACTTTTCCGTCGCAGTTTGCGTCACCCATGATTGATGAAACTGTCACGATATCGCTCCCTTCGAAAACCAATCCTGTTGTGAGTTGTCCGCTGACAGTAAACAGCATTGTCTTGTTGTAGATCCCGTTGTGTTGCAGCTTGATGTAAGCTACGACCTGCGTCCTGTTGAAGCTCACCATTAAATCAGCATTAGTGTCATTGTCGTAGTCTCCAATGCCTGTGGGGCCGGCCGCGTCTGCGGGCACAGTTTCGTTGAGCTTGACTGTGGAGGCGTCAATGTCATTCACGCTGTAAGTTGAAGGTAGCTCGATGTAGCAGGTGATCCATGGGCTTTTGCTTCTCGTGTTCAGCACATCAGGCTTGATGTCCACTGTAGCGGCGATCTTGAAGACGAGCATATTGTTGAAGTAGCCATCTCGAGGTTCATTGAAGTCTATGGCTTCTGCTTTGTCGTTCAAAAGCTTGACATCATGTAGATCTAGCACAGTTTCGCCCTCAGACAGCACATGGAACTTTAGCGATACCAGTGACAAGTTGCCGCTGATCGGTGTGGCAGGCGGAGACAGCGAGGAAGCGACTTTAATTTGGCCTGTTGAAGGCGTCACTGTTGGTGCTGGAAATGCGGGGTTCCCGGTTGCCTGCAAGAACTGTAGCAGTGTGGAATTGTAGCCCAGCCAGAACTCGTAGCTGTAAAGCTTTTGAACCTTCTTGAGGTCGACTGAAACTGAGAAGTTGTGGGAAGGAGTGAGGCTTGAATTCATGATTGACGGTGGGTTGACGAATATGTCTGCTGGAGGCGGTGGCGGTGGCACGTAGTTGACGAATTTTCCGTTCTGCGTTGTGTATGGTATAGGGTTGCCATCTTTGTCTGCAAGTGTGGCGGCCACTATGTTCAGCGACGAAGTCCCGAGGCCTACAACCTGAAACGTCATTTCAAAGAATGTGCCGTTCCCATCGAATACTTTGGCTGGAAGCATTGCGGCTTCGGCTAGCCAGTATCGTGTCCCAGGTTCGGATCCGGGCATGCTTGCCGTCTCATCCACGTCGTTCTTGACGCTGATTGTTGGCGAGTGCAGCACACCTCCTGGGAACGATTCAACTGGGATTTTCTTCGTATGGCTGACGTATTTGATTATGGTTGGGTCCCATGTGAACTGCAAGTCAACGCCGTACATGTTTGCGACGTTAGCGATTTTCACGGTGATTTTGAAGGTTGTGGGTGAAAACAGATCTTTAACCTCTGGTGGATCGACGTAGACAATCGGTTCGTTAGCGGCCTTGGTTGGAGCCAAGACGCCTAGAAACATCACGCTCATTACTAATAAAGCCGTAAGAAGTATGGCTCGAATTCTGAGTCTCTCGTGCGCCATTCTCTTCTCTCCTTAACAGATTGCATTCGCCATGAGTGAAATAAAGCTTGTGGAATCTAGCTCTAGCATTGAAGTGTGGACTCTTGAACGCTGGGAACGGAGATAGGCAAGTTTAAATCTTTACTGAAAATATAGATTCTGCGGCGTTGAAAGGGCCATGAAGACTCTAGTGTTTGTTTATTGGCTAAGGCTGATTTTGGGAATAGTTGCTGCACTGTTGTGCACGTGTTATGGTGTGGCCACAGGCTCGATCACACGCGACTTTGGGAACATAGAGCAGGCCAACCTCATCGTCTTCTCAATCCCTCTGGTGCTTATGAACAGTATCTCAATCATGTTAGCAGTTTACTTGATCTCGTATTATGCGTTGAAAATCAAGTATGCTGCGGGGTTGGAGAAGCCTCACAAGCTTGTGACGATGGGTATAGGCGTTTATCTTCTGGCGTGGCTGGTTTTGTGGGCTCTGCTCTACACCGTGATTGCAGGCGCCTAGTCTTTTTCTTCAGTGATGAAATTTTCCATCGTGGCTTGGCTTGCGTCGCTCTTGAGAGTCTGAAGTTGACCGCTGACCTGCGGTGCACCGTTGGCTGTCGGGATGTCCATTCTGCCAAGCACCCGCATGCAGTCTACCCACGCAGAAAAGAAGCCTTTGTCAAAGTCTCCGTGGAGTTTGCTGTCAACGTGCTCCAGGAATTCACGTTTGTAGCTGTGCAGTGTTGCTTTGTCTGTCAGGTCCAGTTTGGGGAAGAAGGCATAGGCGTCGCCGTTTGTTCTGCGCGATAGGTACATGCCGTAGAGCGCTCGGAAGTAGCCTCGGTTCCATTCGGTTTTGTGCATTTTCTGCTTTAGTCTTTCGAGTTCGCGTTCAGCTTCCGTGAACTGTCTATTGACTATAAGTTGGAAGAATCGTGTTACGAGCGCTTGTGGAACGGGCATGGTTAGTGACCACGGGGTTTGACCTTGTCCTCTTCGGAGGCATCCTCTATGCCGTTCTCTGTGACTTTAAATATTTCCTCTCCGTCAGGCAGATACGGACTTGAAACCAGCCTAGCTATGCGCACCGGGCCGTGCGAGGCTCGACGCAGATAGATTCTTGTGTGGCTTGTGTGCCCAACAATATGTCCGCCGATCGGGTGAACAGCATCGCCAAAGAACACGTCAGGCTTCGCCATAACCTGGTTGGTGACCACGGCCACAGCGTTGAACGCCCGAGCTAATCCGATGAGTTTGTGCATGTGCTTGTTCAGCCTCTGCTGCCTCGGCGCAAGCATCTCACGGCCTATGTATTCACTTCTGAAATGCGCCGTCAACGAATCAACTATGATCAGCTTAACGTTGTTTTGCTTAATGATTTCGTCGGCGTTGTTTAGGAGAAACATTTGGTGATCTGAGGTGTAGGCTTCGGCGTAGATGATGTTTTTGACGACCTGTTCAATGTCGAGACCTAGGTGCTTGGACATGGAGACGATGCGTTCGGTCCTGAACGTGTTTTCGGTGTCCACGTAGAGGACGGCGCCGTTGAGGCCGCCTCTTTCCGGAGGAAGTTGCACGTTAACGCAAAGCTGGTGGCATATCTGACTTTTGCCGCTGCCGTACTCGCCATAGAACTCGGTTATGGTTTGCGTTTCGAGGCCACCGTCGATGAGTCTGTCAACGGCCTTGCTTCCCGAGCTTAAACGCAACACGCTTTTGCGCATCTTCAAAAGCTCGTCTGCTCTGATGAATGAGACGCCGATTGAGCCTCGGGCTTCTTCGATGACGGCGAAGGCTTTCTTTTCGCTTATGCCTGCGGGTTCAAGCTCGCGCGCCGTTGCCATGGCGAGTGCTTCGATGGTGCGGAATCCCATCTCTTGAAGCTTCAGCGCCGTGGCTGGACCTATGCCCGGCAGGTCCTCCAGAAACTCGTACTTCTTCTTAATCGCGCCAATTGCCTCTGAGCTCTCCTTTCTCTCCCCTTCTTCTTCAGCCAACCAGCTACTCTCCTTTACACAAAGTCAACTGAAACAGTAAAAGAAAGCCATATTTAAAACACACGAAACGCAACTGCCAATAATTCGTGGAGAGACAGGTTAAAGTGACTGGTATGTGGCTTTGCGCAGGCATTCTAGACAAGATATAAGTATGCGGTTTTTCCATAAGCAAACCGTCTAAAAGAGGGATGAAGAAACTTTGGAAACAGCGAAAGTTGTTGAAACTGTTGGTTTTAACATTCTGAAGCAGGCAGTGATTTATCTGCCTGACGATGTAAAGACGGCGTTGAAGAAGGCGTATGCTGAGGAGACAAGCGAGACAGGCAAGACGCAGCTGAAGGCGATCTTGGACAACATCGAGCTTGCTGAGAAGTACAAGGCGCCGGTGTGTCAAGACACGGGCACCATAATCTTTTACGTGAAGGCAGGCGCGAAGGCAAAGGACTTGGACAAGGTTGAAGGCGCACTAATAAACGCTGTCAAGCGGGCCACGAAGGAAGTGCCTCTGCGGCCTAACGCGGTGAATCCGTTCGACCAGAAGAACAGCGGCGACAACACGGGACGCTACATACCTTACCTGAACTGGGAAATCGTGGCTGGCGACAAGATTGAGATGACAGTGATGACGAAGGGCGGAGGCAGCGAGAACGTGTGCATAGGCGGCATGATTGTGCCCGGCGAAGGCATCAAGGGACTTGAGAAGTTCGTGGTAGACGCAGTTGTCAAGGCAGGCTCGCAGCCGTGCCCACCGAACATTCTTGGCATCGCAGTTGGAGGAGGAGCAGACATATCTATGAAGCTGGCTAAAAAGGCGCTGCTGAGGCCTCTGAACGAGCCGAACCCCGACCCTGAACTCGCGAAGCTGGAGAACGAGATATTCGAGGCAGTTAACATGACAGGCATAGGCCCCATGGGATTAGGCGGCAAGACGACGGTTCTCGGCGTGAAGATCGACTTTGCCTACAGGCATCCGGCGTCATTCCCTGCGGCAGTGGCATTCAACTGCTGGGCAGCAAGGCGATCAACGGCACGAATCAGCGCAGACGGCACCGTAGAGTATCTCACGCATAAACTGAATTGGTAAGGTGATGTGGATGGCAGTATACAAATTTAAGACGCCAATATCGGAAGCAGATGTTCGCAAACTGAAGGTCAACGATGTGCTCTACGTTAGCGGAACGATTGTGACGGCGAGAGATCAGGCGCATAGGCGAGCACTGGAATTCTTCAAGGAGGGCAAACCTCTGCCCGTGAGCCTTGAAGGCTTGGCGGTTTTCCACTGCGGACCCGTGGTCAGCAAAGAAGGCGATAAATGGACAGCCATAGCAGCAGGACCAACCACGAGCACTCGTATGGATCTGTTCGAAGATGAATTCATCAAGAACTTCAAAGTGCGCGTGGTCATCGGCAAGGGCGGCATGGGCAAGCGAACCACGGATGCGATGGCGAAATACGGCGCGGTTTACGGAGCGTTCACAGGCGGTGCGGCGATCCTGGCTGCAAAGGCCATCAAGAGCGTGAAGACTGTCGAATGGCTGGATTTGGGCACGCCTGAGGCTATGTGGGTGTTTGAGGTTGAAGAGTTCGGGCCTCTGGCCGTGGCCATTGACTCGCACGGCAACAACATTTTCATGGACGTTGCGAAGAACGTGGAAGCGAACAAGGCGAAGATCTATCAGAAACTTGGCGTTTCGCCATAGTTTCTTCCACTATTTTTCTGCTTAGTTTTTTTGTTTCATGTTTGTGATATCTAGCGTCGATTTTGTTTCATGTGTAGGAAGACTTAATATAATATTCACGTATCAGATTTAGGCAGTGAAACAGACATGTTCAAGAACTTCAGAGACAAGATCGCCCTTTCAGGCATAACAGTGCTGATGATAGGCATAGGTTTGTTGATATTCACGTTCATAAGCGCATATGGATTCCTCGCAACAGGCTTGTCCATAATAGCCTCAGAAGACCTCGTGCGAACCTTCGGCGAAGCACTAGGCCCACTGATTGCCACATGCATTCGCATAATGTACCTGGGCGTCATGGGTTGGATCGGCTCGCTCATAACCATAAGAGGTGTAACCATAATTGCACACGCGCCAGCCACGTCAAACGGCGTCGTAACGCCATTGCCGACAGCTGAAACGAAGCCGCAACCACAGCCTCAGCCGCAGCCTCAGAAACCTAAAACTGAGAAACCTAAGGCAGAAAAGCCGAAAGAAGAAGTCAAAGCGCCTGAGCCAGAGTTCGTGGTGATTCCTCCTGAGCCTATTGCGCAGGTGGAGTCTCCCCCTCAGCAACTGGTGCAGCAGCCGCAGAAAGAGCAGCAAACTGACAACACGCACCAACCCTCGAAATAGGGCAAAGCTCGAGTTCAGAAAACTTGCGGATAGGATCGAGTAATGAAAATAGCGATTAGGATGATAGGTATAGCTTCGACGTTCTTCTGGATTTTCCTAATCGCGTTTTTCATGTCTGCAGCCGTTTCCGCAAAGGACATACAGTTCAGTTTCGGCGAGCCACAGACAGGCGTGAACGCCAATTACGAGATGGTGCTTTCGCTTCCTATTTCCATAGCTAACCATGGCTTCTACAACATAGGAGATTTCAACGTTTCCTCGAGGATCACAGACATGAATGGCGGCGAAATCACGCGAGGCTCCACGTTCGTGCCTGTGATCAGGAAAGATGAGGAGATTACAGTACATCATAACCTAACGCTGAACATTAACGAAATGCTTCAGGGGCGTAGCAATTATCTGGTTAATGATTCGGAGTTTAGGCTTTACGAGGCAGTAGGCTTGAGCCTTGCGCAGCTGATACCAGTTCAGGCCGCAGCCAACTTCACCGTGCCTTGGGGCGCGCCTCTCTACAACTTCTCGCTCGGCGATCCACAGTATTCACCCTACAACTTGACGCATTTCAGGGTTCTCGTTCCAGTCAGCTTCGAGAACCACGCATCCTTCGATCTGGTGGGTCACATGCAGATAAGCATGTACAACAGTGGCAACGCGCGCATCGGCGAAGGCCAAACCAGCATCGACACCTTCCAGCATTCGCGTTTCGACGACTTTCTGGAGTTTTATGTGCTCACGTCAGGCGTGACTGCCCGCGGTCGTTTTGAAGCTTACCTTTTCTCTCCATTGTTTAACTATGGGCCTTGGGTGATTCCTTATGGATGACGAGAACACGGGTTGGAAGAGGCATATTCGGACATACATGTGGAAGGCGGTTAAGGCCACAGTAAAAGGTCTAATCATATATGTAATATACTTCTTTGCATGGTCGTTCCTGTCGCCACTTTCGCAACTAATTCCAGGCCTGCAACAGATGGTCGAAACCTTCGTGGCCATCTATGTAGTGCTCATGATCCTCGGCGAACTCGCCTCAGGCACGATCTACCAGCACTTCTTCAACGCCGCCAAAGCCCTGTTCGTAATCGCCTACATGCTCATGTCCCTCAAGGGCGGAATGTACGGCATAACACTTGAAAACATAAGCCTCATGGTAGACCTGAAACTGTTCGTAGTCGCAACCATGCTCATAGGCCTACTCGGATTCGCAAAAACCATACTCCAAGCCCTAGACTACATGAACCAAAAGGCAGAACCCAAACTACTCTAGTGAAACCCGATCGCTTCGAAGCGTACGAGTTCCTATGTGAGAATGACTTACTGAGTTCTGTTAACTCTTAGGAGCTTGAACGAGTATTGGTGTTCTCAAAAATCGTTCAAGACTCGAAGACTTAACAGAGCTTTCTAGGTAATATAGGAGCGAACGAGTTGCCGATCCACCAATGTCTGTTATAGTTTTTTGGTCATTACGTAGGCGTCTTCGCCATCTGCGTAGTATCCTTTTATGGTGCGTGTGGCTTCGAATCCTAGTTTCTTGTACATGCCTATGGCGGGTTCGTTGGTTATCCTTACTTCCAAGTAGCATTGTTTGGCGTTGTAGGTTTTTTGCATTTTTTCCATGGATTTTTTGATGATGGCATCGCCTATGCCTTTGCGTCTGTGCTCGGGCAGGACGGCTATGGAGACTACGTGGCCTTTTTTGACGATGCCGCC
>CAYGYI010000076.1:0-7800 GCA_964354055.1 uncultured Candidatus Bathyarchaeia archaeon
GTCTTTGGTTCGCTGTCCATATTCACCCAATCGCCATAGCAGTAAACGTGATAACTATGATTCGCCCTCAGCGGACAGACGATGCTCCAGTTCCCGCCAACAGACACCTGAGACTCATTAAGCAACACAGGAAACACAGGCTTCTCCACATAAGTCCAGTTGCCCAAGCCAGTTGAGTTCACGTACGCATGTACATACCTCTGGTATTCGGGGAAACTTTGGCCATCTGCTCTGACGCTCTGCCTTGCGAACGCTAGGGAAACAAGCAACAGAGCCGCTAAGACCGCAAGCTCCTTCTTGGCAGGCAAAACAGCCTTCAAGGTCACCACTGAACGCCTACTATGTTGGCGTTCGCCTATCCATAATGGTTATGAACCGAAACTCCTAATCCCCAATCCGAATCCAATAGCAGAAAACGTCGACAGACCAACATTGCCGCAGACGATGTCAAAAGCCTCATGCAACTTCAGCACTCTCAACGAAGCAATGCAAAAGAAGAATGCCAAAAACTCTTCTAACGTGGCAAAGTTTATTAGTGAGCTATGTAGTTTACGTTTCTAGCTCTTTGAAATATTGGTGATCATTTTTCACGTTGGATCATCCAACAATCAAAGGAGACTAAAAAATTGACAAAACCCGCATCAAGCAAAACCCATCGTACCATTTCAAGAGCAAAATCGCGGGGTAAAAATCAAAATGACTGAAATGTCGAAAGAAGATACCCATCTTCTGTTAAAAGCATTTTTCAAGGAGAAAGGCCTGGTTCGTCAACATTTGGACTCATACAACGAGTTCATAGACCATGGCCTCCAAGAAGTCATAGACGAAGTTGCCGAAATCCCAATAGAAGTCCCGGAAAGCCCATACAAAGTCAAGCTCGGCCAAATCTGGATCATAGACCCACAGACACGAATCACTGGCCCATACGCCACAGAAGTGGACGGCACAAAACACGAAATCTACCCACTCGAAGCTAGGCTCCGAAACCTCACCTACGCAGCACCCATAGCCCTCGAAATGACACCCGTCATAGATGGAAGAGAACAAGATACCGAACTCGTCTACATTGGCAACATACCTGTCATGCTAAAGTCGAAACTGTGCTTCCTCTCACAGTTATCACGAGAGGAACTCATCGCCTGCGGCGAAGACCCAGACGACCCAGGCGGCTACTTCGTCGTCAACGGCTCGGAACGCGTGATCGTTGCCATGGAGGACTTGGCGCCGAACCGTATACTCGTTGATTTGGATGAGAAGGGTGCCACGCCGATCTACCAGTCAAAAATATTCTCAACCACCGTAGGCTTCAGGGCAAGAATCGAGCTTAAACTCAAACCCGACGGAGCCATACACGTTTCCGTTCCAGGCGTGCCCTCCGAAATTCCGTTCATCGTTCTCATGCATGCACTCGGCTTGGAATCAGACAAGGACATAGCCGAAGCTATATCTCTCGAAAAAGAGATTCAGGTAGAGCTCGAACACTCGTTCGAGAAAGCCTTAGGCGTGGACACCACCAAGGACGCCATCCTGTTCGTCGGCAACCGCGTTGCACACGGACAAGTTGAGGAATACCGCACGCAGAAGGCCGAAACAGCGATTGACAAAAACTTCCTGCCCCACATCGGCAGAACCTCCCAAAACAGAAGAGACAAAGCCCTGTTCCTAGGCGAAATGGCCTGCCGAGCCATAGAGCTGAAACTGGGCAGAAGAAAAACAGACGACAAAGATCACTTCAAGAACAAACGTCTCAGGCTAGCAGGACCGCTACTCGCAGACCTGTTCCGCGTGGCCTTCAGAAACCTCGTCAGAGACATCAAATACCAACTTGAACGCATAGGCGTCAAAGGCCCAATCATAACAGTTTCGGCAGCCGTTCGACCTGGCATAGTGAGCGAGAGATTCCAGCACTCGCTCGCCACGGGCAACTGGGGAAGAGGCCGAGTCGGCGTAACCCAGCTTCTGGACAGAACGAACCATATTTCCACACTCAGCCACCTACGTAGATTGCAGTCACCGCTGAGCAGAAGCCAACCCAACTTCGAAGCTCGAGATCTTCACCCAACACACTGGGGCAGACTGTGCCCAAACGAAACGCCCGAAGGCTCAAACTGTGGGCTCGTCAAAAACCTAGCACTCTCCGCCTGCATCTCGGTAGGTGTAAATCCCGAAAAGATAAAGCAGACACTGTTTAGCATGGGAGTCGTGCCCGCGTACGACTCAAACGAAACCATGAAACTCTCCGGCGCGAAAGTGTTCGTTGACGGTAGCATCATTGGCTACTGCAATGCGCCACGTGAGCTGTCATTGGACTTCAGGCAGAGACGCCGAAGAGGCGAAATATCCACCGAGGTCAACATCGCATACTTCTCGAAAGTCATCGGTGAAAGAGAAGAGCTTTACGTTAACTGCGACGAAGGCCGAGTGAGACGTCCACTCATCATACTGGACGCTGGCGTTCCGAAGCTTCAACCTGAGCATGCTGAAAAGATAGCTTCCGGAGAAAGCTCATGGGAGGACCTTGTGAAAGCAGGCATAATCGAATACTTGGACGCAGAGGAAGAGGAAAACGCGTACGTGGCCCTACACCTCAAAGACGTGACCCAAGACCACACACACCTAGAAATCGCAACCTACACCATTCTCGGAATATGCTCCTCAACCATACCCTACGCAGAACACAACCAATCACCACGAAACTCGTATCAGGCCGCAATGGCCAAGCAAGCCCTAGGCATCTACGCCACCAACTTCCAGCAACGCGTCGACTCACGTTCGCACACTCTGCACTATCCGCAAGCGCCGCTTATCGAAACCGCGTTGATGGAGACTATGGGCTATAAGCTGCGTCCTTCGGGCCAAAACTGCGTCGTGGCCGTGCTCTCGTTCGAAGGCTACAACATGGAAGACGCCCTAATATTCAACAAAGCCTCAATCGAAAGAGGCCTGTTCAGATCAACCTTCTACCGAATATACGAAGCCGAATGCCGCCAATACCTAGGCGGACTCAAAGACAAGTTCATATTGCCTGAACCGGGAACAAGAGGATTTAGAGGCGAGCAGTACTACCGCATGCTTGAGCCCGACGGCATCATAGGCCTCGAAGCAAACGTTGCCGGCGGAGACGTCCTCATAGGCAGAATAAGCCCGCCAAGATTCCTCGAAGAATACAAGGAATTTGAAGTTAAAGGCCCGTCAATGCGAGACACTTCCACGGACATGCGGCCCTCGGAAACAGGTATCGTAGACGCCATCTTCATAACCCAATCAAACGAAGGCAGCAAACTCGTAAAAGTCCGAGTGAGAGACCAGCGTATCCCAGAACTCGGCGACAAGTTTGCCTCACGCCACGGACAAAAAGGCGTCATAGGCCTAATCGTGCCTCAGGAAAACTTGCCCTTTACAGAAGACGGCATCGTCCCCGACATAATAATCAACCCACACGCCATCCCCTCGAGAATGACTGTAGGTCAGTTCGTGGAATCGCTGGCTGGAAAAGTGGCTTCAATGAGAGGAAAGCCAGTGGATGGAACGCCATTCTCAAACGAAGGACCTGACGAACTCCGAAAAGCCCTGGTCAAGCTGGGATACAGCCACACAGGAAGCGAAGTCTGCTACAACGGCGTAACAGGAGAAAAATTCGTCGCCGACATCTACATCGGCGTCGTCTACTACCAGAAGCTGCACCACATGGTGGCCGACAAGATTCATGCCAGAGCGCGCGGTCAGGTGCAGATGCTCACAAGGCAGCCTACAGAGGGCAGAGCCCGCGGCGGAGGTCTCAGGTTCGGTGAAATGGAACGCGACTGCCTCATCGGCCATGGCGCAGCCATGCTCCTCCGCGACAGGCTGCTCGAAGAATCAGACAAGTACACGCTCTATATTTGCGAAAACTGCGGCCACATATCCTACTACGACATGAAGCAGCGCAAGTACGTATGTAAACTCTGTGAAGACAAGGCAAAAATCTCGCCTGTCATAGTCTCCTATGCCTTCAAGCTTCTCTTACAGGAACTGGCCAGCCTTTGTGTGGCGCCGCGGTTGAAACTAAAGGAGAAAGCTTAACATGTCAGCAGAAGAAATCATCCATAAAGTCGTTGACGGCGTCTACTTCGGCCTATTTTCACCTCAGGACATACGCAAACTATCCGTTGTAGAAGTACAGACGCCAGACACTTATGATGAAGATGGTGCGCCAATCACCGCAGGGTTGATGGATGGAAGACTTGGAACCCTTGAGCCCAGGCAGAGATGCAAGACCTGTGGCAATACGGCCATTCGATGCCCAGGCCACTTCGGTCACATCGAACTCGCCGTCCCAATAGTGCACATCGAATTTACCAAGATAATCCATGACCTTCTGAGAACCACCTGCAGAGCCTGCGGCAGAATACTGCTCGCAGACGAAACCATAAAGCGTGTTCAAACAAGAGTCAGCCGAACCCGCGAACTCCTAGGCATGGTGCCAGACGAGGTCTACAAGGAAATCGTGCAAGAAACAAAGACGAGGCAGTGTCCCCACTGCGGCGCTGTGCAGTACAAGATAACGTTCGAGAAGCCGACGAAGTTCAGCGAGCAGATTCCGGAGAGCGGCTCCGAACCGCTGACGCCAAGCATGATCCGGGAAAGAATGGAGCGCATATCCGACGAAGACCTTGAGCTGTTGGGTTTCAACCCGAGGACTGCGCGGCCTGAATGGATGGTCCTGCAGGTTTTGCCTGTTCCGCCGGTGTACGTTCGTCCCTCAATCACGTTGGAATCAGGCATCCGGTCAGAGGATGACCTTACGCACAAGCTTGTGGACATAATCCGCATTAACCAAAGGCTCAAGGAAAACATGGACGCAGGCGCTCCTACTCTTATCATTCAGGATCTGTCTGAGCTTCTGCAGTACCATGTGACCACGTACTTCAACAACGAAGCTTCAGGAATCCCACCTGCCCGTCACCGCTCAGGCAGAGCACTGAAAACACTCTCACAACGCCTGAAAGGAAAAGAAGGCAGATTCAGAAGCAACCTCTCAGGCAAACGCGTAGACTTCTCAGCACGCACCGTGATTTCGCCAGACCCGAACTTGGACATAAACGAAGTAGGCGTACCCATCGAAATCGCCATGCGACTGTCTGTGCCCGAGAAGGTGACGGAATGGAACATTGAAGAGATGCGCAAACTCGTCGTAAACGGACCTGAGAAGTATCCAGGCGTGCTCTACATCATCAGACCTGACGGCAAGCGAATAAGACTCGAGTTCGTGATTGACAGGCAAAAGATCGCTGAAGCCATGGAGCTTGGTTTCATCGTGGAAAGGCACCTCAGAAACGGCGACGTAGCCATATTCAACCGCCAGCCCTCCCTCCACCGCATGTCAATAATGGCGCACTACGTACGTGTCCTGCCCTACAAAACGTTCCGTCTGCACCTGTGCGTGTGCCCACCCTACAACGCGGACTTTGATGGCGACGAAATGAACTTGCACGTACCTCAAAGCGAGGAGGCACGCACCGAAGCACTGTTGCTGATGCAAGTGCAAGACCAAATGCTCTCACCCAGATTCGGAGGACCAATAATCGGCGCCATCCGAGACTTCATAACCTCAGCTTACCTCTTTACGAGACAATCCAACTACCTGAACAGAAATGAAGTCAACAGACTGCTACTGGGATCCAGATACGAAGGACCGCTGCCAGACCCGAAGATCAAGTCGCCACAGCCCATGTGGAGCGGCAAGCAAATATTCAGCCTGTTCCTGCCGGAGAATCTGAACTACGTTTTGAAGGCCAGCATCTGCCAGGGCTGCTCCAAGTGTCTTGAAGAAAAATGCCCCTTCGACGCCTACGTCGTCGTCAAAAACGGCCAACTAATCAGTGGCGTCATCGACAGACGCTCTATCGGTGCTGAACAATCTGAAAGTCTTCTGCACAGGATAATCAAAGACTATGGAACCCAAGCAGGGCGCGAATTCCTCAACAGAATAACCAGAATGCTGAAGCTGTACATATCCATGCGTGGCTTCACATACTCATACAACGAGCTAGTTCTTTCACCCAAGGCTGAAGATAAAATAAAGAAAACTATGGAGGAAATCGAGAACAAGATCGCAGGCCTCATAGAAAGCTACCGCAAAGGCACGCTGCCAAGACTCCCGGGACAGACGCTTGAAGACTCATTCGAAATATACGTTATGAACGAGCTGGCCAACGCCCGAGACCGCTCTGGAAAAATCGCAGACCAAGATTTCACGCTGGACAATTCAGGCATTGTCATGACGCGAACCGGCGCCAGAGGTTCAAGCCTGAACATCGGCCAGATCAGCGCCTGCGTGGGTCAACAAGCCGTGCGTGGAAAACGCATTCTGCGAGGCTACGTGGGCCGCGCACTGCCGCACTTCAAAGCAGGCGACCCGAGCCCGAAGGCAAGAGGCTTCGTATACTCATCCTACCAGACCGGGCTTGACGTGATCGAGTTCTTCTTCCACGCCATGGGAGGCCGCGAAGGACTCGTGGACACAGCCGTCAGAACACAGCAAAGCGGTTACATGCAAAGACGCTTAATCAACGCACTTGAGCACCTGCGGCTGGAGTATGATAATACGGTCAGGAACTCGGCAGGCGACATCATCCAGTTCAAGTACGGCGAAGACGGCGTTGACCCTGCCAAAAGCGACCACGGAAAAGCCGTCAACGTGAGCAGACTCGTGGACCAGATAAAGATCGCCATGGAGAGAGGCAAGCCAGCATCGCCTGAACACGTCAAGAAACAGCTAGACGAAGTTGAAAACCAGCTTACACCCATCCTTGTGGACGAGTTGAAGCAGAGTTCTGCAAAGTCGAAGCTGAGCACCGAAGGCGTGGACAAGGCAATCAAACTTACTGTTGAGCACTACAAACACGCGCTGATGGAACCCGGCGAGGCCGTAGGCATAGTGGCAGCGCAGTCGATAGGCGAGCCAGGCACGCAGATGACGCTCAGAACCTTCCACTACGCTGGTGTCCGGGAACAAAACGTAACCTTAGGTCTGCCCCGACTCATCGAAATCGTTGACGCAAGACGCATCCCATCAACGCCAATCATGACCATATACCTAGCTGAGGAGTTCAGGAAGAGCAGGGAAGCTGCAGTAAAGATCGCTCGCGAAATAGTGTTCACCTCCATAGAAGACGTGACCAAGACAATCAAGGAGGACCCTATACACGAGGAAATCGTGATCGAGCTTGACAAGACAATGATGGAGGACCGCGAGGTGACGATGAGCGAGCTCAAAGCCGCCTTGGAGACGCAGAACTGCACCATCAGAGTGAAGACCAGCAGCATCAACATCAAGCCGAAGAAGGCTGATGCACTGAAGAAACTGCTTGACAAAGTCTCTGGGGTTCACGTCAAAGGAGTCCCAGGCCTGAAGCGCGTGCTGGTCACCGAAGAGCATGGCGAATGGGTCATCAGAACAGACGGCTCAAACCTGCCCAAGGTCCTTGAGATAATAGGCATCGACACCAGTAAAACCACTACAAACAACGTTCACGAGATTGCCAAAACCATCGGCATCGAAGCGGCGAGGAACGCGTTGACGCATGAGGCGAAAAGCGTTCTGGAAGAACAGGGCTTAGATGTTGATGTTCGCCACGTCATGCTTGTGGCTGACATGATGACGTCCACAGGAGAAGTGCAGCAGATAGGCAGGCACGGCATCAGCGGCCAGAAATCAAGCGTGCTTGCGAGGGCTGCCTTTGAGATCACGGTGCCTAACAGTGTTGATGCTGCAGTCAAAGGCGACGCCCGCCACACCGAGGCTGTTGTTTGTGGTCT
>CAYGYI010000077.1:0-7740 GCA_964354055.1 uncultured Candidatus Bathyarchaeia archaeon
CGATAATCATGATGGTGATGACTAGAAAAGCGAATGTTAAGGCTGCTTTTCTCATTTGATTTTCCTCCGCTCCAACTCCGAGTTGTTAGGCTTCCTATCTATTGATAAGCCCATTTATTTACTTTTACAAATAACCATTCTAAGTCACGTATATACTTACCCATTCACGCCACGACCTGAAACGGGAACACGCAACCTGAAGACAGACTATGGTTGTCGTTCACCATGTTTGAGATAATAATCCTGCTCTTTCTTGGGTCCGAAGCTTCTGACGCCTTTCTCTTTGAGTTGCCTTCTAAGCCTTTGGGCGTAGGTCTTCTCGACCTCGCCTTTCTTCTCCAAAAAAGCAATTATCTCCTCGGCCTGTTCGTTGGTGTCGCAGCGCCTGATGAAATCTATTATGTCAGGCACGTAGTGGGCGGATCTGTCTGAAGCCGCCTTTTCTCCAATCTGACCATCGGTACGCACCGAACCTACGTCAACCTTGTTCTCATCAGACTCCATCTCCTCGGCCAAGTTCGGGAACATCTTCTTGAACGATTTCCTGTTCAGCTCCACGTTCGCACCTTCAGAGGGAGACAAGTTTTCACAATTATTACCTTTGGAGGACCAATATTTAAACGTCCCAGATCAAAACGAACTCGGCGGCTGGAGAATTCAAGCCGGAAGAAATCGCTGAGTCGGATTGGTCTTGAGCAGCCGTTCAAGTTCGTGCACATTGAGGCCTGTGATTTTGTCTCCATATATCTCGCATTTATCTTCCATCTCAGTCTCCTCTGGGCTTCTGACCTTTATTTCCACATCATCGCCCAGAGGTGACTCGGCATATACGTGAAAAGCTCCTTTTCTTTTCCCTTTTTTAGTAACGGCTATCCACTCAGTCCGCAAAGCCTTGATTCCGTGTTCTTTAAGAACGTCTACAATTGCCTCTGGTTCGTCATGGTATGCGGATATGTCTATGTCGCTATGCTTGTGGGTTGTTCCTCTCCATACGCTTCCGACCAAGAGCGGCTTGTATGATTTCAGGATTTTCATCAGTTTCAATGCTTCCCTACGCATCCTGACCAAGTGGTCTAATCGGGCAGAGCCTTCGTGTTCCTCGGCGATTCTGTCAAACTCTAGCGCAACCTCGAGGTTTGTGGGTAGGAAAGCGGAGTTGAACGTTTCTGCGGCTTTCAGTTTTGCCTGTTTGAACTCTTTCTCTGTTCCGGAATACAGTAGGCTGGCTGCTTCTCTGGCTATCTTGCCTCTCACATCTGCAGGTTGTTCTCTCAATATGAGACCACTAAAGATAGAAAACGTGTGGAGACAGATTAATGTTTGATTGTCTGTTCGTACAGGGCCAGTGTTTTTTCAGCGATCTTTTCCCAAGTGAACTCGCTCAACACTCGGCGTCTGCCATTCTGTCCCAGCCACTTCTTTCTGTCCGGGTTTTCCAGTGCGCTCACGATGCCCCATGCTATGTCAGCGGGGTTAGTTGGATTTACGTGGTAGCCGCACTGTTCTTCGCCGCATGAGATGACTATTTCGCGCATGCCACTGATGCCTGCAGCGCCCACTACGACGGGTTTTGCCATGCTCATGGCCTCGAGAACAACGATGCCGAAGGGTTCGTACAGGCTTGGGAAAACAGCCATATCGCAAGCTGCATAATGCAGAATGCGCTCTTCTTCAGGAACGAACTCGAAGCGGAACTTTACGAAGTTGTCGAGACGCATGGTTTTGACGAGGTTGCCGAGGTATTCTTGCAGGTCACCGAGACCTACGATGACAAGCTTTGCCTTGGGTATCTTCTGCAGAATATTAGGCATCGCCATTATCAGTCTGTCAACACCTTTAACGCCCACGAGTCTTCCGATGAACAGAATCATCTGCTCATCATCCTTGACGCCATAGAAAGCTCTAACCTTCTGGATCTGTTCCCGCTTCACGCCTTCAGGGTTGTATTTCTGCGGGTCGACGCCGTTGTAGGAAACCTGAATCTTCTCCTTTGGGAAGCCAAGTTGAGTAAGTTCCTCTTTCATGGCGTATGAGACGGTGACGATGAGGTCGGCTGCGTTTGCGGCGTGGAGTTCTATGTTGCTGACTGTTTCTGAGCCGTTGCCGAGGGTGCGTCCTTTTTCTGTTGAATGTACATGAAACGCAAAGGGTAGGCCGACTTCCCTTTTGACGGTCATTCCGCCTATTGCGGAGAGCCAGTCGTGCGCGATGACGATGTCGTATTTGATGTTTTCTTTTCGGATCATTTCGTTGATGAGCTTCGATGCGCTCAAGTAATTGTAGACTAGGATTTTTGAGAACAGGTGAGTGCCTCTGCCCCATTTGCGGATGTCTTCAGCCACCACGTCAGGCAACGAATCGCTAATGTCAATGTGCTGAGGACGGTGAATCTCGATGCCTCGCCAAATCTCTCTAGTCGGCAGGCTGCCAGCGTCGTCATTCATCGTGAAAACCGTGACATCATTGTCCATCAAAACGAACTTGCGAGTGATTTCAGCCGCGTACGTGCCGAGTCCGCCTACGATTTTTGGCGGGTATTCATAGACTAGAACAGCTAGCTTCATTATTTCACCGACTAGGACCTTATCACATGTGTTTTACTGCTTACTAAAGCATTCCTAATTTAGATTCCTGATTCTCAGTATCTATGCTGTGCGTTGGCTGTTCACATGCTTTGGAGCTTGTCTTCGACTTTTCGCTCAACTGATCCCATGTAGCGGGTTCGCGCGCGCGAAAAAAGCAACTGAAGGCTCCGCGGAAGACCTGAGAGTCTCTTTGATGAGCATTAGGAAGGGAAAGTTTGAAAAGTATGTTAAGCACATATAACATAGTTTAGGAGAAGAGTGTAACGTGATGAGCATATCACCTGTGAAACGGTTGATTCTTGAAACGATGTGGATGCTTGATAAGCCTGCTAAGGCACAGGAAATAGCGAAAGACACTGGCGTACAGTTTCCCGCCGTTATGATGCACATAATCGGCCTCACCAAGATGGATTTTGCCAAATCGCCTGAGAAAGGCTTCTACATTATTACTGAGAAGGGCAAGAAGTCGCTCGGACTGGTGGAGGTTGACAGGAGCAAAGCTGCCGAGATCCTAGCATATCAACCTGCAGACAAAACCTTCCACTTCTACGCCGATATCGGCAAACCGCTAAACACCTTTGCTGCAAGTCTTGGAGACTTTTGTGGCAAAATGCAGACTATTGATGTGAGCGCAGTTGAGTTTCATCTTCACCGTGGCGATTTCGAAGCATGGTTCACCAGTCTAGGCGACGCAGAGCTCGCTAGGAAGACTTTGCTGGTGAGGGAGCAGAAAATGGTTGGCGAAGAGTTGAGGAGGAAGCTCTTTGAAGTTGTCAGGAAACGGGTTGAAGAGCTGGCCAACGTAAGAGGCGCGCCACAGTAGGCGCCAAGCTGAACACACACTACGCTGGCTTGAACCGCTCTTTCAGCTTTTCCAGAGTCTGCTGCAGGGTAGTGTACTCCATTTCTTCTGGTCCTAGACGTGCTGGTTCGAATTCGCCCATGCGTCTGAGTGTGCAGGCCATCTCCACGGCTTCTCTTCTAGCCACCTCGAAAGCTGGATCGTCAAACATGTCTGCGATCATCGGCTTGCCTGCGTCGTCGCAGGCGATTCTGCCGTTTGACACTTGAAAGCCCAAGGCGACGAGTCGTGGTGGTCCGTCGAAAGCTGTGCATTTCGAGTCTTTGAGGCCTACGGGCATTATTGGGCCCCAGTGGCTTCCGCGCATCCATCCCTGAACTAGGTAGCTGTGCATGAAGGGCACGAGTATCTCGCCTACGGCGGGAAGACCATGCTGGCCGCGTGTGATCATGACGGGATCGTCTTTGCCGACGTATTTGCCTGCGATTTGTGAGAGTCTGGTGACGCTGCCTGAGGCGCAGATGAGGTCGTCGGTGGCTCTCCACACGCGCGACACCATGTACCGCTGCACCGTTCCTATCAGTGCTATCAGGTCGTAGACTTCTTCCGGCGTTTTGAGGATGACTTTGGTGTTGTCTTGCGTGTCCATGACTTCGAATTTGAAGCCTCCTGCCATGTTGGGGTCGATGACGAGGCCTGAGGTGTTCATGGGGTCGGCGAACATGCTGTAAAGTGGGAAGTTGAAGGCTCCTGCGCTGGTTTTGTCCGCTGAGAAGACGACGATTGGGTCTGAGGGGCGTTCCTCTATTTCCATTTCGGCTACGCCTGGGCCCATTCCGCGGATGTTGCCGCTGAACGCGTTTTTGAGGAGGTCTTGTCCTGCGCCGTAGAGTTTGAGTTCGAGTGCTTTGTCTGCGGCTTCTCGGAAGGTGTGGTACGCGAGGCTGTGAATTTCAGGGTTTGATTCGCCTTTCTGGTGAACCATGAGAAGTTGAAGGTCGTCGCCTGCGTTGAAAACGTGATAGTTGTTGATTAGACCCGTTTCTTGGGCCTGTTTGAGGTTTTTCTCAGCTATGTTGAATAACGGGCTGGGAACAATGTAGTGACCCGCAAGCGAGCCAACATCACATTTTATGAGAGAAATTGTGGTTTTTATAGTCATACGCAAACACCTAGAACCCTTCTCCATGGTCTACTCGGCTTGGAGCTTTTAAAAAACTTGCTAAAGAAAAGTCGTAAAAGAACCATGCAACAATAAGGGTTACGCAGTTGAACAGACGTGAGGGTTTGGCGTGAGTGAGATGCACACGGTTTCGGTGAAAGTTCCTGATGAAGTCTATAGCGAGTTGTGTCTGCGTGTGCCTGAGGGCGACAGAAGCAACTTTATCCGCGATGCGATTATGGAGAAACTGCAGAACACACCGAAGGCCGACAAGGTTCTGGAACTGGAAAACCGGTTTGAAAAGATGTGGCAAGAGTTCTCACAGGTCAAGAAATACCTTGCAGATTTAGAGATGCTCACGTATGATCGCGGGACGGTGAATCCCCACTCGTTTGCTTTGGATGACTTGGACCACAAGATCATTGACTACTTGATGCACTACAAGGGTGGAACGACGCCCGAGCTCGCTGAGTATTTGAAGACGAACAGATGGCTTGTTCTTAATAGGCTTAGACGCATTCAGGGAACATCAAAGAAGCAGCTGGGCAAGCCGATCATCGAATTCTGTGCAGGCGAACGCTCAGGCAAAAAGAAGGCTTGGTGGATAAGCGAAGAGTTGACTGAAACATAGACGCAGCAGTTCAGGCGTCTCAGATTTTGACCCATTGATGTTTTCAATCAGCCTTGTTTCCTGTTGTTCCCGAAATCGTTATGTGTCTATCGCGTGAAGTGGGTGTCGGTGTCGGTTTGATTACTTATAGCCGAGCGACTAGACACGGCGTTGAGGCTTTGAGCAAGAAGCTTTTGAAGCTGATGGATGACAAGGAGGGTCAAGTCTATCAGGAGAACGTGGCGAAATTCGGCATCCCAGAGGAGTATGTGCGGATGGCCTTCGCGAAAGAGACGCTGCTGAAGCAACTGGACTCTGGGAAAACCACATTCTTCTTGGCCTTAGAGAACAGGTGCAAGATCGTCGGTTTCGCCCAAACCGTCAAACACGACGAGAACATGGTGGAGCTGGATCGAATTGTGATCTTTCCAGAGCATGCGGGGAAAGGTGTTGGAACGCAGTTGCTGGCCAAGATTCTGAGAGACCAGAAGCGGAAAGGCTTCAAGACACTTATTGTAAATGCAGGGAAGGATGAGACGCTTGCGAGGCGTTTCTATGAGAAGAACGGGTTCGTATTCGTGAAGGATGATCTGTTAGAGGCTCCGTGGGGCAGCATACCTTTGGCTACCTACAGGATTGAGTTGACCTAGAGACGTATAGAGCCGCGTTTAATTGCGTAACTGTTTATACCTGTTGAGCGCTGATTATTGGCTGCTTGGGGCGATGTCATGAATGGCGTGAGTGTTGAGAAGCGTTTTCCGATTGAATCTTTACTTTCGGCTAGGCTGTTGCTTTCGCCACAGTTGGCAAAGGGCAGGGTTTACTTCTTGAGTGATATGAGCGGGGTGATGAGCCTTTACGCTATGGACGAGGGAGGTAGCTTACCTGAACCGCTGTTGCCTGCTGGCCTTGCGTTGCAGAACCCGCACTTGATGAACGGTTATAACTACTGCGTCTTTCCGAAACTGGGCAAGGTTCTGGTGATGGTTGACGAGAATGGCAACGAGAATTATCAGCCTTGCCTTGTGCCTCTGGAGGGAGGTATCCCGCAGCCGATATTCGGCGACCAGTACAAAGGCGAGCAGCTTTCCTGCCACCGTTGCGATTCGAAGGTAAACGTTGCTTATTTCTCTCGGGACGACAGGAAGACGCCGGATCACGAATGCTTGAAGGTGGATCTTGCCACGCTCAAGGTCACTTCGCTTGGTAAGAGCATCTATGGCAACTACGTCAACGGCGCCAATAAAGCCCATTCCATCGTGATTCTTCAGGATGGCTACACGGCAGGAGACAGTGTTCTGTACGTTTGGCGAAGTGGGAAGGCTGAAAGGCAACTGCTGTACGGCGTTCCCATTGAGAAGAGGGCGAATGATGAGGAGGTCAAGCTGTCGGGCATTGGAACCTGCAACTTTACGCCAAGCGAGAAAGGTCTTCTGTTTGGCTCAAACCTCTTCAGCGATGAAGGCGACCCAAGCTACATGCCGCTTGACGACCCAGCAAACGTGGCCAAGGTTCCAATTTCAGGTCTTAGACATGAAGGTGCAGGCGAACTCGTCGACATCAAACTTGTTGACGGCGACTTGTTTCTTGTGGAGTACAATATTGATGGTGCCTCATGGCTTTACGAGTGCAAGTATCGCGAAAAGGACGATTTCAAACAGTTGGTTGCGGAGCGCACGCTGTGCGGCCTTCCGCCTCTCGCAAACGGTGTGTTGATGGGTCACAAGTTTGAGTTGCCTGAAAGCTCAGGCAAGCCTAACGTTGGCTACGTGCTGTCGTTCGCCACCGCAAACAGCCCAGCGCAGCTTTATATCTATCCTGCAGATGCCAGAACAGAGAAGCCGAAGACTCTGTCGCATGAGCGCGTGATAGGCATAGAACAAAGCCTTCTTTCGAAAGGTGAAGATGCAAGCTTCACAAGCTTCGATGGCCTTCGGATTTCCGCTCGGCTGTACATGCCTTCTGAGAAGCTGGGCTTCAAGGGTCCAAGGCCGCTGGTGCTGTACGTTCACGGAGGCCCACAAAGTCAAGAACGACCAGACTTCACATGGTTCAGCATGCCGCTCATCCAATTTCTGACGTTGAACGGATTTGCCGTGTTCGTGCCCAATGTGCGAGGCAGCGCAGGCTATGGCCTGCAGTTCATGAAGCGCGTTGATCATGACTGGGGCGGTAAGGATATGCTTGACCACATTGAAGGTCTTAAGCTGCTGGAGAAAGATCAACGCATTGACTCGACGCGCAGAGCAGTGATAGGCAGGTCCTACGGTGGCTACATGACTTTGACGTTAGCTTCTAGGTATCCGGATCTGTGGAAAGCTGCCTGCGACATGTTCGGGCCATACGATTTGGCGTCGTTTATTCGTCGCCTCCCAGAAACGTGGCAAACCATGTTCCACCTGTTCTTAGGCCATCCGGAAAAAGACAAAGATTTTCTCGCAGAACGTTCGCCCAAGACATATATGAAAAACGTCAGATGTCCAATGCTGATCATTCAAGGCCGAAACGATCCCCGAGTGCTGGCTGTCGAATCAAAGGAAGTAGCTGAAAACCTCAAAACAAACGGCGTGGAAACCGAGCT
>CAYGYI010000078.1:0-7720 GCA_964354055.1 uncultured Candidatus Bathyarchaeia archaeon
CAAACCAATAATCACAGTGGTAATAATCAAAGCCGAAATTTTGGAATAGAAGTCAGTTTAGGCTCCGAATTTGCCGGTCTTGCCTAGCAGGTTCATGAGTATGGGCATAAGGTTCATGCCTTTTATGCGGTCCAGCCCTCCTTCGGCGCAACTACGTTCGTCGTATTCTTCGACTTTGTCGAAGCGGACGTACGGGCCAGTGATAGCAATGGGCACAGGATCGCCTTCATGGTTACCCGTCAGACATGATGTGGTGTGGTCTGCGGTCACAGCCACGTAGGTGTCATTCGGATTCGTGTGGTCCAGCAGGTAGCCGAGCATGCTGTCAACTTTCTCGATTATTTCGACTTTCTGTTTTGGGTTGCTGTCGTGGCTAGCCACATCGGTGGCTTTCACATGCAAAAGCACAAAGTCGCAACTCCTCAAAGCATGAACGGCTACACGCGCCTTAGCCATGTAGTCGGTCTGAGGCGTGCCAGTTGCGCCCTTCACGTCCAGCACCTTCATGCCCACCGTCTTGCACACGCCCCTCACAAGCGGGGCAGCTGCAACGCCCACCGCCTTGATGGTGTATATCTGTGAAAGCGGTTGGACGTTTGGAATCGTGCCCACGCCACGGAACAAAACCATGTTTGCAGGCAACAATTTGCGTTCAATTCTGTCTTGGTTGACGGGATGGTTCTTGAGGACCTCATAGAAACCGTGTGAAAGCTCATTGACAATCTTGGCTGTCAGCTTGGCCTCGGGGCTCCCATCCAGCGGCTTCACTTCTGCCGCTCTTTCTCCGATCATGCCAGGATCTGAATCACTGATGGCCGTTGACAGTTTTGGCCCCCGAATCACCAAAACTGCTCGGTGTTGTATCGTACTTTTGAAATAGAATCGGGCGTTTGAGGATTTTTTCAGTTTGACTTTGTTGAGGGTTTCAGCGAGTTGAGTTGCGTCTTCGTTTGCGATTCTGCCTGCGCGTCTGTCAGTGACTGCCATATGTTCGTTGACAGTGGCAAAGTTACATCTGAAAGCCACGTCGCCTGGCAGAACCTTGACGCCACACCCCAGCGCCTCCAAAGCGCCTCGTCCGGAGTACACCTTCAACGCATCATAGCCAAGCAACGCAAGTGTAGCTGTGTCGCTTCCAGGCGGAACCCCGGGCGAAATCGGATCAAGTATACCGCATATTCCAGTTTGGGCAAGACGATTCAAAGACGGCTTGGAGGCTACCTCCAGCGGCGTCTTCCAGCCAAACTCTTTGATCGGTCTATCTGCCATTCCGTCCCCGATAATCAAAATTGCCTTCAAAGCCAAACCACGCCATCGACAGCGAAAGGTAAACAAAACAAGTTTAGAGCATAGCGGTTAAAACACTTGCGCACTAGCAAACAGAATCTGACGCTGCTAATGGAGAATAATATTTAATAGCCTCTTTTCGCATCTTGACTGCAAGTGGTTGACAATGGGGCATTGCGTTCCAGATCGCTAGATTCTCGCCTCACCTAGTCTACACCATACCGGTTTTTCGCTATCATTATATTCAACCACCATCGAACATTTGGAGAGATAAGAAATGTCAGACACGGGAATAACTGTCAAGAAATCCGAAAACTTCTCAGAATGGTACACGCAGGTCATTCTAAGATCAGAGCTGGCCGATTATGCGCCTGTCAAAGGCTGTATGATCTTCCGTGAACACTCGTACGCCATCTGGGAAAAAATCCAAGAAATTTTCAACAGCAAAATAAAACAGACAGGGCACAGAAACGTGTACTTTCCGCTGTTCATACCCGAGAGTTTTCTGAAGAGAGAAGCCCAACACTTCGAAGGCTTCACGCCCGAGGTCGCTTGGGTAACTTTGGGAGGCGACACACCGCTCGAAGAGAAGCTGGCAGTGAGACCAACGTCGGAAACCATCATCTACGCCACATATGCGAAATGGATCAGAAGCTGGCGCGACTTGCCGATCAAGCTGAACCAGTGGTGCAACGTCGTAAGATGGGAGACGAAGGCCACGAAACTGTTCCTCCGAACGCGCGAGTTTTTGTGGCAGGAAGGCCACACCGCGCACGCCACGAAGGAAGAGGCAGATCAGGAAGTCATGGAAATCCTCAACGCCTACAGGGATGTGATGGAAACATATCTGGCTGTTCCCGTGCTTGTCGGAAAGAAAACGGATATGGAAAAGTTTGCGGGCGCTCTATACACTACTGCGCTTGAGGCGATGATGCCTGATGGAAAGGCTTTGCAGATGGGGACCTCACACCAGCTAGGCCAAAACTTCTCCAAAGTCTTCGACATAAAATTCCTTGATCAGAACGAGAAGGAACAGCGTGTCTGGCAGACCTCGTGGGGTTTCTCCACACGCATGATAGGTGCCTTGGTGATGCTACACGGCGACGACAAAGGCCTAGTTCTGCCTCCGAGAGTTGCCCCAGTACAGGCCGTGATAGTCCCAATCCCCTACAAAGGCGCCGAGGCTGAAGCCATCAAAGTTAAAACTAAAGAAATCTATGAGCAATTAACGAAAAAAGGTATAGCCACGGTTCTTGACGATAGACCCGAATACACGCCAGGCTGGAAATTCAACGAGTGGGAACTCAAAGGCGTTCCAGTGCGCATCGAAATAGGCCCACGAGACCTCAAGCAAAAACAGGTAATGCTCGTCAGACGCGACACACGCGAAAAGACAACTGCAAAAGAAGAAGAAGCAGCCGACGCAGTTGCATCACTGCTTGAGGACATTCAGAAAAACCTGTACAACAAGGCCAGAAAACTTCTGGAAGAAAGCATCATCACGGTTAACACCTACGACGAGTTCAAAAATGTCTTGAAGGACCAAGGTGGCTTCATCAGAGCCTCATGGTGCGGCAATTCAGTCTGTGAAGAGAAGATCAAAGACGAGACAGGCGCAACCATAAGAATAGTGCCTTTCGAAAAGGAGAAGCCATTCGCAAAATGCCTATGCTGCGACCAAGAAGCAAAGGAAGTGGTCTACTTCGCCAGAGCCTATTAGCCGTGACTCACGATTCTTCCTCCTATTTTACCCATAAACCCAAAAGCAGCTGGGCTTCAGTCGCGTAGCTTCGCACTTTTGAGTTCTCCGATGGCATCGTCCAGTCCAAGTTTTTTCAGGGTGGATTTTCTAGGCACTCCTCTTTCGTCCCAGCCTCTCTTGTCGTAGTATGTTTGCAGCATGGTTTCGTATTTTGCTCTGTCAAGTTTGGCTCCTTTGAGTGCGCCTTTGGTTAGCGGTTCTTCGAACCATCTTGTGGGAGGCACATCCAGTTCGCTGCTCCATTCTTTGCCGTACTCGCGTATCCAGAAAGCTCGCGTCAAGTTGAATATCCTGTCGGCAACGACTTTCAAGCTGTCCAGCGTCATCTCCAAGCCCGTCGCGGCGTGCAGGAACCTCGTGTACCATTCAAGCTCAAAGCCAACTTCAATCCATGGAAGCCTGCACACTGTCAGAGACTCAAAAATCCCCGCACGTATTCGCTGCAGTTCGATAAGCTTGTCAACTTTCTCATCGCCATAGCTCTCGCGTCCTGTCTTGACTTCCCAAGAAATCACCCAAGCATCCTTGTGATGTGCTCCAATGGAGCTGGTGCCATAAGCCAGCGCCATGCCCGGCGTAGAGTGGCAGTCGTAAGCTGATATCTCTAGGCCTTTCACATGCATAGCCCAGCCACTTGAGCCGCCACCGAGGCTTTCAGCTACAGAGTAAACGCCGTCGGCAAGCAGGTTGCCCCGCAGCCCACGTCTGTGAGCGATATCGCTGACCAGCGCTTTTGTGGCTTTGAATTCACCCCAACCTATCTTTTCTTCAAGCAGGCCTTTCTCAGAGGCTTCCATTGCGAAGCCTAAGACATTGCCCAAGGAAATCGTGTCTAGACCAAACTCGTCGGCAACCCTTACCAAGGCCGCTACCTGCTTAAGATTACCTATACCAATATTGGAACCTAACATAGCAACGTTTTCGTAGTCAAGCTCTGCCTCTTTTCGGTCAGAGTCTTTGACGACATTTCCGCAGATCATGTTGCACTGTGGACATCCGCGCTGGCTGATCTTCATTTTTTCCATGGTGAAGCCGCCTATAAGATCGGCTTTCTCGAAGACGCCTTCACGATAGTTGTATGTGGGCAAGACGCCGTTCTCTTGGCTCCATTCGATCGTGCTCATGGTGCCTTGGCGCTTCCAGAAGGCATAGTTCGGTTTCGTGAGTATTTCGCGGTAAGCTTCGGCGCCCAGTTCCTGCATTTCCTTCGGATAGGCCGCGTGCAGGTCATGTGAACCGAGAAAAACGATGGCCTTCAGGTTCTTTGAACCCATGACCGCTCCCATTCCAGGTCTGCCGCCTGCGCGACCTTCTTGGCAGACTATGTTGGCAAAGCGCACGAGATTCTCTCCGCCCTGACCAATGCAGAGAACGCCTGCCGTACGTCCGTAGATCTCTCTCAGCTTCCTCTCGGTTTCAAAGGAGTTCAGACCCCACAGGTTCGTGGCGTCAAGAAACTCGACAGCGGTGTCTTCTATCAGCAAGACTGTAGGCTTGCTGGCTTTCTTCTCTATTATCGTGGCATCGTAGCCAGCCTTACGCATCTGAACGCTTGCATGAGTTCCGATGCTGCCGTCGCCGTAACTACCGGTCAACGGGCTTTTCGCAGCCACGACCATTTTGCCGCTACTGGGCAGAGCAAAACCCGTCAGCGGCCCTGCGGCGAGGATGAGTTTGTTGTCAGGTGAAAGTGGATCAACTCCGCGTTTGAGTTCATCCCAGAGGATTTTGACGGCGAAACCTCTTCCGCCCAAGAAGCGTTTGGCAAGGTCTGCCTTCAATGGGTCGGCCACTGCTTTGTCCTTGCTTAAATTAACACGCAGAAGTTTACCATTCCATCCATACATGGCTTCAGCCTCTCGAAATGCGTAGCTAGACATATCTGCGTGAAACTAAATAAGGTTTAGAGAGCGAGAAGCTCCTATATGACCAGCTTCTCAGGTTCGATATTGCGGTTCTTCAGGCTCAGGTCGCTGACCTTGAATTTTCTGTCACCGTAGAGCACAGCGTATTCTTCACCGCTGTAGAGCGACGCAGCAATTCTGCCGATAGCATCGGCTTTCAGTATTCCACTTCCACTTGCGCCGCCTACCACCATCAGCCCATTTTCCTCAAAAATCAAAGGCTGCCCATCAATAGTGTTAATCTCGTAGAGACCGGCGAAAGCAGAGAACGGTTGGCAGTCCATCAGCTGTGGGAAGTATTTCACCATGACCTGGTACAGTCCGAAACGATAGTAATTCTCCTCAGGCTCAGGGTTGTCTTCGATTTTGAAGGCCCTCGGAAAATCGTCTGCGTAGGCCAGCCACAGCGCGTTCTCCTCAGGAGCAGGCCGGATATACGCTGAAGGCTTGGGCAGAATCGTGAAAGGTAGGCATCCCGCATTCGTAAATTCTCTTGAAAGCAGCAGCTTCCTCAGAGCCTCGGTGTTGGCCTTGACTGAGAATATCTGTCGCTTCTTGGCTTTGATGAAACACTCGATTCCCAGAGGGTCTAGAAGTTGCGACATCCACGCGCCAGCTATAGCTATCGTCTTTTTGGCCTTGATCTGGCCTTTGCTAGTGTTCACGCCCGTGATTGTGGCATCCTGCCAGAAGTATGGTTCTCCAGGCATGCCTAACGGCTGGCGTGGCTCAGCTATGATCTCCTTGACGTTTGTGCCGTATTGAATACGACCTCCCAACTTCAGGAACTCGGTTTCGTAGAACTTGACAAGTGAATCCACATCTATTAGGCCTGCTTTCGGAATGATAATGCCTTTATGGACGTTTCCCAGACCCATCATTTGCGCTTCGTCGTCGCTGGCAAAGCTGGTGTGCATGTCCAATTTCTTGGCGAGGTCGCTTTCGTCGTATTCGACGTATTTGAAGCCTCTGCCGGCCAGCTCCTTGAGGACCGGGAGCATTTTGCGGTATCCGTCCTCGTCAAACATCCACAAGTATCCAGACCATTTCAGCTTCAGATCAAAGCGTAACTCATCTTGAATGTGTCTGTAGAATTCGACTGAAGAGTCGGCTATGGCGAAGTTGGTGCGCGAATGGAATAGGCAACGGAAGGCTGCGGCGCTTTTTGCGGTGCTGCCCTGACCTGCCGCGCCAAGCTTGTCAACAACCAATATGTCCAGTTTGGGATGCCTGCTCTTGAGATGATAAGCCGTGGACAAGCCCAAGATTCCCGCACCGATCACGACCACATCGCATTCTGCCACAAACCAACCCTCCAAGATTGGATTAACTTGATAAAAACCAAATGGGATTTAAACTTAGCTATCTCGTCGAATTCAAACCATACATTGCGAGAGAACGCTTATTTCCACGATGAAGTGGAGATGTCTCCCGCGCAACCCCTTTTTTTTCTCTCGCGCTAGTCCTCAGTTTTCCATCCAATGTGCGCGCTAAGGTCTGCTGCAATACTAATCGTGAATTCACAAAGACTTTAAGAAACAACCTATCGAGTGGATTTTACTCTTTATCATATAGAAGAGGCTGAATACATTGAGGAAATTGATCATTAAAGTCGAGAAGTTCAGTCAAGTTTCTCTCGCATTGTTCGTATTGATCAGCGCATTCATGCATGTCTTACCAGTTCACGCAGGCCCACTCACGCTAAGTCTTACACCACTAGGCGCTATCGTTGGAGACACGGTAACAGCCACCGGGTATGGAGCCACCACGAACGGCGAAGTCCGATTATACATTGAAAGCCTCAGGCTGACATCAACGATTGCGGACGAAGCAGGAACCTATTCGGCACGATTCATCGTGCCGCCGGTCCGCGGAGGGAGCCAAATCATAATAGCGTTAAACGTGGAATCCGGCCATAGCACAGCTGCGTTTTTGATGGTCGGACCCAGAATTCTCGTAACACCTACTGTTGGATCATTCAACGACAGAATCTCAGTCAGGGGTGAAGGTTTCGCACCTTACGAATACATCACGCTGTGGGTTGAGGGAATCGACGTAACTCCCACCTCAACGCCCACAACGGATTTTCTCGGAACCTTTGAAACCAGCTTCCAAATGCTATCGATGCCGAATGGCACGTACACTTTCAGCGCAGAAGACGAGGATGGAAACGCAGCGAAGACACTGATAACTGTCGCTCCAAAAATCTCTGTGCAACCAACGAGTGGCGCTGCAAACACGTTTGCATGGGTCTACGGATACGGTTTCTCTGCTTCCGCAGAGTTCACGTTGTTCTTTGACTCGATCGACGTAACTCCATATGGACACACCTTGACTTCACCAGAGGGCTTTTTCATCACGGCGTTCTTTGTTCCAAACGTGTCAGACGGAATCTACTCAGTCAGTGCTGGTGACAACGTGGGAAACGCTGCCAACTTTACTTTCGTGGTGCCCGCGCCTATCATGACGCTAACTCCTAACACAATCTTCGAATCTTCTATGATCACAGTCGAAGGAATTGGGTTTCAACCAGATGCTCCCGTCGTGCTATACATGGAGGACGCGGCTACGACAAGCATTTGCGATTTGATGGCAGGAACAGAAAACATAATGCCCAAGACAGATGGCTCGTTCCAGTACTCTTTTGTGGTGCCGATCACAGGGGCTGGAGCATATGAGGTCGCAGCTTACCGGACAATTGGCCCATTACTTTCTGATTTGCTAAAGGTTGCTTCAGCGAGGTTGACCATAATGAAGCGTGCTTTGT
>CAYGYI010000079.1:0-7694 GCA_964354055.1 uncultured Candidatus Bathyarchaeia archaeon
GGCGCAGGCTTCAGGAGCCTGTCCTGTAGGGGTTCGTGGGTTCAAATCCCACCCTCTGCACCACATGCAAACGTAGAATGTGGCTACGTGGATTTGCATTGAACCGATGAGTAGGAGTGAATCATGGGATTCATAGGCGATCTGGTAAAAGCGATACTTTTAACATGGATCTTCTTCTGGATTGTGGCTACAATTTGGTTTTTTGCCACTGAGCAGCTAGGCATAGGGCTGCTTTTTCTGATGGGACTACTCATTCCATCCTCGTTCATAATACATGAATATATGCAATACAGAGAAGGAGAAAGGAACAATGTATGAGTAACGTTAAGAACTGTCATTCGTGCAATGTAGAGCTGGAGTTTGCAGCGAAAGCCTCGTTTAGGGTTGGCGGCACAAGTGGCAGGTGGAAACTGCTTTTCTGGTGACACTCTGTCTTCTGAATAGGAAATAAACAGACAACGGTACGCGCATATCCATAAACTATTAAAGGAGTGAAAGGAAATGAAATTGAGTCAAAAACTGTTTTTGCTAGCAGCAAGCAATGAACTACATTTTGGCGTTAGCCACAGGGCTTTCCGTTGGCACGACGAAAGAGATAACGCTGAAGGCATGCGGACGCGCAATAGCCACGGTAGTACACGTGGCCGAAATAACCTGGACGCCGTTTCCTCAAAGGTCTCAAAGCAAGATCTCCATTGGAACAGAGGCAATGTCGCAAAGAGAGGGAGAAACAACACTATAATGGTTTCGACGACAGAAATAACGTTTCTGAAGGGAATAGCCGCGACTTTTGTGCATGAATTCCCTGAGATGAACTCGATAACCATATTATCTCAATGTACTGCTTGATGATAGAAGTGACAAGGTTACGCCGATAGAATACATTGAGGCGCCAGACGTCAAAAAGTTGGTCGACGAAATTGTGGATTGCCTTAGCCTTTTTCATGTTGTTCCTCAATTTGTGTTCTGCTTTAGAAGCAAGGGATCCGCATCTAGACGGGTGATTGCGCGTATTCATGGGTTGGGCAAGATCTGGCAGGAAGCTTTGAACCTTCCGCCTTCATACGTGATCGAGGTCATCTCAGAGCGTTACGATCGTCTGTGTGAGGCTGACAGGGAGAAGACCATAATACATGAGCTGCTTCACATTCCTCATGGTTTTGCAGGAGGCTTTCGTCCTCATAAAGGATACATTGACACCAAGATAGTTGATGACCTTTTTGGAGCGTTGCAGAAGCAACGCGCGATCAAGAAGACAAGTTTTTAAGCGAGTATTGTTAGTGAAAGAGAAAACTTGATATGATGTTCCGTGGCAAATCCTGAATACACAGTGGTCTCTGTCTGTTTGAAGTAGGCGTGGAGCATGCGAGGTTGAGCAGATGAAATATATGATGAAAAGTCTGAAACATAACGGCATATACGTTCCCCCGTACGATTACAGGGGTTTCTCAGTAGCTATCCAAGAGCAACCGATAAAACTGAGACCTAAAACCGAGCAGTTGGTCATAGCTTGGATCAGAAAAACACAATCGCTCACAAACCCTCCAGACAGAGTTTTCTACAAAAACTTCATCCAAGATTTTCTAAAAGAACTGAAATCGGAGAATTCTTCGCTGGGCTTCTTGGAAGCCTTCACAAGCAAGCATCTCGAAAGAACAAAAGATCCCAGCTTCAACTGGATAATCACAGACAAGTCAAAAGGCAACCCAGACATCGACTTCTCCGAAGTCACCTCTTACATAGCTCAGGAGCAGGCAAAGAAACTGAACATGAGCAAGGAGGAGAAAAAGAAACTTGCCGCTGAACGGAAGACCAAAAGGGAAGCTTTGAAGGAGAAGTATGGTTACGCCGAGGTTGACGGGAAGCGGATAGAGATTGCCAACTGGGCGGCTGAGCCTTCTTGCATTTTTGCTGGGAGAGGCGACCACCCGAGACGTGGCAAGTGGAAGGAAGGCCCATCTGAAGAAGACATAGCGTTGAATCTTTCGCCAGATAGCCCGAGGCCTACTGGCAATTGGAAGGACATCGTGTGGCAGCCTGAACAGATGTTTCTGGCCAAATGGAATGACAAACTCTCGGACAAAGTAAAATACGTCTGGTTCTCAGACTCCGCGTTCCTGAAGCAAAACAGGGAGAAGGAGAAGTTCAAGAAGGCCGAGAAGCTGGGTAAGATGATTCCTGTGATTGCACAACATATAATGAAAAACCTGACGGCCAACGATGTTGAAAGAAGAAAGATAGCCACGGTAGGCTGGTTACTGCTCGAGCTGAACATACGTGTGGGCGACGAGAAAGACCCTGAAGAGGCAGACACTGTGGGCGCCATAACACTGAGGCCGGAACACGTAAAGATTGAAGGCGATACCTTGCACTTCGACTTCCTCGGAAAAGACTCAGTCAGATGGATCAGCCAAATCAAGGCTCCGCCTGCCGTAATCGAGAACATGCAGCAGTTCTCCAAGATCTGCAAGGAATATCTGTTTGAAGGTATAGATTCCAAAAAAGTGTCCCGCTTCCTCTCAGAAGCAATGAAGGGCCTGACCGCCAAAGTGTTCAGAACTTGGAGATGCACCAAGACAGTTGACGAATATCTGATGAGATGCCGAGCGAGGAAGGAGGACTCGGAGTACATTAAGAAGTTTGAAGCCAAGATGGCTAACTTGGAAGGCGCCAAGGTGGCCAATCATAAGCGAAAGATTCCGGCAAGTTTCAACGAGAGACTTGCCAAAAAGGAAGTTGCTCTCAAAGAGCTTGAATTCAAACTGAAGGAGAAACAGACGCAGGGCAAAAAGACTGACGCCCTTCTCAAGCGAATAGAGAAAGGCAAGCTGGACCTGAAATTGATGAAGGAGACTCAAGAATACAATCTTGGAACTTCACTAAAATCATACATAGACCCAAGCGTCTACGTGCAATGGGCAGCGAAAGTGGATTTCTGCTTAGACAAGTTCTACCCCACAACATTGAGAAAGAAGTACAGCTGGGCCTTAGGAAAACGCTAGATTCTGAGCAATGTGAAAAGCATTGTTATCGCCAGTATCAAACAATGAACCAGTTTAGAGTTTTCGAGTTAGCATCTCCAACTCAAGGGCGCTGACCAAAACAAGAGTCTAAAGTGTTTCGTATGAAAGAAGGATATTAATAGAAAAGAAGTGGTTTAGTCTCCGCTTGCGTGGATAGGTTTGATGGGCGTTCAAATGGCAGCTTCTAAATGCACGTGTTGTTGGTGTAATATTCTCTTATCGCCGATGCGACGCCTGCGAGTATCAGCATCACATAGACGAGGATGGCTGCGACTAGGCTAGGCAGATATGAAATGAGGAGGATGAATGCTAGACCTCCTATGGTTGTGGCAAGTACGCTGATGGCGATGAACAGTAGTGGCAGATTTGAGAGATTTTCAAGGACTCTAGAGCATTCTGCAATGTGCTGCAAGCAGTGCGCAAGCAAACAGCACAAACGTGATGTTTGAGTGTTCGCATAGAAATTTCTCGAGTCTTTCCCTGATTTTCATTTTCTATCACCTCCTTTTCTCTTCCTGACGAAAGCAACGCGTGTAGGCGTTAAGTGCAAATCATGTTTAGAGGAGTCACGATCTCAAGCAACTCGGTTCCTCTTCATAATGGATTCGTGTTGAAAGCGGACGAGAATGAATGTGAAATGCTGAAAAACCAGACATCTTGAACGTTATTGTGGCCAATGTTTACTTACGTTTTATGAATTGTGCATAAGGATTATGAGTTCATTCTGCTCCTGATGCCTACGATGCAGAGGTCATGTGACGCTGCGCTGGCGAACTGAGAGATAGCTTGACCGTCTCGGATGCTTTCTGCCTTCGACGTTCATTTTCGCTAGAAGGCTTAAGTATCTTAGCATTCTATTTAATTGTAAAGCTTAATAGTTTCATATGAAAAGCATGTTGGTCGGACTATGGGCGAAAGTGAACAGTCTGAGCGGACGAAGATCAAGGATGTTGAATGGAGGCTTCTTTCAGAGCTGATGAAGAATTCGCGCAGAAGTGATAGAGAGCTGGCGAAAGTCATCAGTGTTTCGCAGCCTACTGTGAGCAGACTAATCAAGAAACTGGAGAAAGAAGGCCTCATCAGAGAATATACGATGATCCCGTGCTTTCACAAGATCGGCTATCACCTGCTGGCACTGACATTTGTGAAACTTGCGAGAAACACCAGCCCAGAACAGCTGGACAAGGTTAAACAGACAGCGACTGAAAGACTGCGCAAAAGCCCCTTCGGCTTCATACTCTTCAAGACCGGCATGGGTCTAGGGTATGATGCTGTGCTTGTTTCATTTCACGAGAACTATGCATCATTTGACGATTTGAGAAATGAACTGAAGAAGTCTACTGCTCCTAGTGCGATTGAGATAGAGGTCTTCCTGACAAGTCTGGATGATGAGGCTCGCTACGTGCCCTTGACGTTTTCACTTCTCGCTCGCCATCTGTTGACATTGAAAGACAAACAGAAACAATGATCTGCGTGGTTGGATTTGGCTATGAAAAGAATCCTTCTATTGTTCTCAGCAGCTGGTATCCAAACAGTATGGCCACAAAGTAGGTTGGCCACAGGATTATAGGCCAGTTGCTAGGAACATAGTTCCACAGGTTCATCGAGGTGGCGAAGATCTCCATTGAGAGAAGCGCGAACGAGCCGACGGCTGCAAGGCAGATCTGTTCTTTTGCTTCTCTAACGCCTCTGCGGCGTTTCCTGACCATGAACAAGACTATCCATGACACGAAAAATGCGAAGAAAAGCGCATACCAGCTTTGATTGAATTGAAATGCTATTTCCATGGCAACACAGCATGTGCAGGCTCCTTAAAAACATACCCCAATAACAGGCTAACATTCTTAATAGAAGCAAACGCATAGTAACTTGTGAGGTTTCGGTTTGGCTACAACGGATGCTCCACGTGTTCGAAAACCCAAGCTTCCAAAGAAACGTCTGCTCAAGAAACCAATAAAGAAAAGATAGCCTTCTACACTGAAGCTTGGCAGTTTAACAGGTGGCTGGCTAGATTCTCAGTCTGCCTGTGGCTAGTATAGCTGCGCGTACAATCAGTGTCACGCCTATGAGCATTATGATTTCGGTCCAGAAGACGAACCAATTCGTTATGGTCGTGGTTTCGTTAAGCAGCGTGGTGGTGAGGTAGCTTGCTCCAAGCCAGAAAACAATGTCTCCTGCGTTGTCGGCCTTCTTGCCAAGTGGCGAGTGGGCTGCAATTCGCAGAACTAGCATGGCGATTGTGAAGATGCCCCATATGAGGCAGAACTTGGCTACGGCTGCGTAGATTGCCGTGTGCATGGCAGGATTGGCTGGTATAGGCAGGTGCATCCATGTCATGTTCGGAACCTCCGGTACTGTCGTGAAGTCGCGGAAGAATTCTGTAATTCTGTCGATGACGTTTGGCGTGGATAGGAGTATGGTTCCGGCGAGTATGAAGAAGAATCCTGCAGAGATGGCGCCGATTAAGCTTTCTCTGTATCTGCGTGAATATCCCCCAGAGCCTTCGTTCATTGCGCTTCACCGTTTAGCCTATCTAGTGACATAGCATATATAACGTTTCTCGGTTAAGCTTGCTAAGCATGTTTTAAATACTTGATGTTAGAATAATGAAGCCAATAATGCTAAGGTGAAAGGTATGTCTTACTGTCCTAAATGCGGTAGCAAAATAGAAGAAGAGATGACGTTCTGTCCAAAGTGCGGTGCTGCCCTTAAGGCGGAAGCGGCTGCTGCCTCACCGAGAACCGTGACCTACAGAAGAAATGAAAAGGCGGAAAAGGACGAGAAAGACGAAAGGGACGAGAAAGGCGAGAAGCATGAGAAGCGGGGCTACTCTTTCATGGGTCCGCTGATCGGAGGCCTTGTACTGATATTCATCGGGTTGACCTCATACCTCCGGGTTACAGGCATAATCAACCCTGACCTCGTTTGGCCGTTCTTCTTTGTGCTGATCGGCGTGATCATCATACTGGGCGCTGCGGTGGGCGTAGTGATGGCGGGAAGACGCCATCCCCAGCCTTAGATGAGCCAACCGAAGAATAATCTGTAAAGCCTGTGCTCCAGCAACGTCAAAGCATTGCGCCTCCCAATTACGCGAAAATAGTCTTTTCCAGCAGCCTCTATCAAGTCGCCGATATCGTATCTCGGAAACATACACGAGGATACAATGAGTCTGCCCCACTCGCCGCGCTTGAGGTCGTGCAGCATCTTAACGCCGTGGCCTGTATCAACTTCGAGCATGTATCTGTCATAGTTAGGCGTCACGTAGGGCAGATCGTCGAGCTGCTGGGCGAACACACCTTCAGTGGCGCTGTATATCTCGATCACAGGCACGTTTCCGTATAGCTTTCTGAGAATAGGCGCGTATTTGTACTGGATTTTGCGGACGCTTGTGCAGAACAGGGCTCGGATGTTCCACAAGTCTTTGGGTTTTTTGCCGTGTTTCTTCTCCAAGTATTTGGCGAAGAATAGAATTATCGGGGTTACCCCCATGGTTGCGGTGACTTCTGCGTCTTTCGCCTGCTGGTAGGCCAGTTCAAATCGTTTCTCCCAGTTACTCTTCGTTATCGACGGGCCCAACGCGTCTATATCCTCCTGCGTCGGCAAAAGACTGACGCTGTCCAGCGCCGGGTTAAGTCTCGCATACGTGCCCGAACTGTACCCATACGTCACCGTCTGCCCGTCCTTCACCATAATGTGCACGCTGGAAGGGAAGTTGAGGTTCAGTATATGTCCATCCAGAAGCTCGTAGTTTTTCGTCCTCAACACGTGATTCACGAGAGCGCGTGCGCCACACGTGAAAATCTGCTCCAGATGCGTCTGCGTGACAGGCAGAACCTTGGCCTTGCCTGTTGAGCCTCGCGTCATCACCCAACATGTCAGAGGCTCAGGCAGGAAAGCCTTGTAGTCGCCCTTCTGAACTTCCGCCAGGTGAGGGTCCATCGCTCTGTAATCCATTATTGGGAAGTTCTGTCGGTAGCTTTCGATGGTTTTGGTGTCAGAGGCGTGGTGGCTTTGTCCATATGTGGTTTTCTTATAGCCTTTCAGCAGTTCCTGCAGTGCCTGTTTTTGGGCTTCTGTTGGGTCTTTGAGGCTTTCGTACCACGAGCCAATGATTGGCTGAAAGAAGCCGAGGTCGCCGTCTTGGTGAGTCATATTCATTCATTTCTCATGCTGACAGAAATCCGCCATCCACGACGATCAGTGTGCCTTGCACGTAGGCTGCTAAGTCGCTTGCGAGCACAAGTGCCATACGGGCAACTTCGTCTGGTTTGCCCATTCTACCGAGCGGAGTGCGCATGGCGTATTCTATGCCTGATTTGACGACGCCAAGCTTGAATCTGAGAGCTTCTTTGGCCATGCTTTTGGTGCCTGGCGTGAGGACGCCACCGGGGACGAGGACGTTTATTCTGAAGCCATGCTTGCCATATTCGCTTGCAAGCGCGCGTGTGAACACCATGACGCCTGCCTTGCTGATATCGTAGTGGCTCAATTCCTCCTTCAAAGGCATGATCGCCTCGATCGAGCCAGTGTTGATGATGACTCCGCCTTTCTTCAGTCTCGCGCTTATCATGTGCTGGCACATCCAGAACGTAGAGTTCAAGTTGGTGTCCATAACTCTCTTCAAGAAGGCCTCGTCCACGTCAAGAAAAGGCTTCGTCGGATATATTCCTG
>CAYGYI010000080.1:0-7693 GCA_964354055.1 uncultured Candidatus Bathyarchaeia archaeon
TGTGAGCTACAATTCGCAGCCACCGACAAAAAACCGCTAATTGAAGGCAAAAAAACACAGACCTCAATGACCACAATTCCCGACCCAAAGATCAAGGCGGGAGCCATCGTCCATGCGGCAATCTGGGAACCGAAAATAGCAGAATTGCGCATCACGACAATAGAGCGAAAGCGCCTGAAGTACTTCAACGAAGAAGACGCAGACAGGGAAGGAGGATATACCCTACAGGAATTCAAGAAGATATGGAAAGAGAAGCATGACGAATGGGATGAGAATCAGCTTGTCTACGTGGTGCACTTCGAGAAGCTCCAGTAGCAACGGCATCTCTGAGCGTGTTGGTCAACCGTCAGCTTCCTCAACAACTCTGTATTCTTCTGGACCCTTCACGCCCAAACCTAGCTTGACAGCATGACAGATTTGCGGATAACTCCAAGGATCGCCCTTCAATTTGGCTTCCTCATAACCCTCAATGATCTTTATCGCCTCTACATCCATGGCTATGCGGTCGCCAGACGCCACGATAACGTTTGGTTCTCGCACATCACCGCTTAATGGTCCGCCATTGATGAAACATCTCCTGCCATCCATAATTATCAGGTGAGGATGCAAAACAAGGTTTAGATCCACCAGCTTCTCTCTCAGATGCCTCAAGTGAAAAGCTAGTCTTTCGCTGCCTTTTACGAAGCCAAAACCAAGCTTGAGGCTGAAAGAGAAATCTGCCAGCGAATGTGTTTTCATGCAGCAAGAATACACGATCTTATCCACATGCAAGGCTCTCTCAGGCAAGCTGACATGTTTCAAGTATTCTCCGTTCACATCGACCTTCGCCCATTTGCCTTCATCAAAAAACACTACTTCTGCTCCGCTTCCCTCTAGTTTTGCCAATGCATCAGTTTTCGTCATTGTTCTACGTGTCGATGTGCTCTGCATAGATGACTCGCCAACAATCACCTCTTCTGCACCGTGCTCAAACAACAGTTCGACGAGCGCTCTGAGAAACTCAGGATCGCTCGAAGCTGGCGGAGGATCAGCGCTGTTGTAATTGGGTTTCAGCAGGACCTCATCGCCATTTTCGATGATTCTTTCGAAGCCGCCAATTAAGCTGACGGCCTTCAGAATATCTTGCTTGATGTTTTTTGAGGTTTCTACCTTGCTGATCAGAGTTTTGCCGTTCTTGACGTAAGGATTAATGCAAAGTCTACCGATTCCATTTTGTTCAGACGTTTACGTCACCTGTTGACGCGGCAGCCACGATTCGTCGATCAAGATCCACGTATGTTGACGTTCATACAACATACCTGTCTGTCTTCTCGAAATTCTTTACTATTTCAGCCAGACGCTTAGGCGAATTCATTGTGCCTAAGGGCAATTCCTTGATTAACGTCCAAGGACTTTTCTTCGCAATTTCTGCAACGATGTGTTTTTCTCCGAAACATTTCACGGCCATTTCATACACCGACTGTCTTACGCCTTCCTCAGAGTATTCGCCCAACGCATGCAGATATTCATGCACAAGCAAGTTGTAGATCAGCGCGTTCACTACAAACTTTGACTCTAGTGTGGCTTCGACAATCTGGATCAAATAGCGGTTCAATACGATGTTATTAGTTCCTACAGGATGGTAGGCACCGAGCTGGATTGGCAGGTCGTCCAGAAAGAGCATCATGCTGCTCCTGCGTTTGTGCAGAGAGAAGCCTACCGTGTCTTTAACTATCTCCCAGACTTCGCCATAGTCGTTTGCTTTGTCCAAGCGCTCATGGTACCGCTCAATTGGTGAAGAGTCAGCTTTGTCCAACAACGATCTACTCTATATTGGTACACCAGATGGGAGCTTATATAGGTGAAGATGCGTGCTGTACAATCCAACATAGAAGAACCAACGATCAAGGTTGGTTGAAGGTTAAGAATCAATAATTCAATCAGATACAAGTTGCCATAGTATGTTTTGATCATTGAAAGCTGCCAAAACTAATGGTAAAACTGAAATGAATAGATTGACTACCGAGCTTGCTTGATGCAGAAACCTCTAAGATTCATATTCAGAGTCCACAATCCTCTAATACGGCGTTGACACCTCCTTACGCCATCTACAACGAAAAGGGAGTTTTATGAAAGCAAAGGTTTTGCTTGGAATCTGGTTGACCCTAACAGCTTTGGCCAGCATGATTATGCCTGCCTTTACAGCGGACACTTTAGTTGCTACCGATTTTGCGGAGGAAAGCTGGGCCAAGATAATCGACTACTTTGACTATGCACGAGCCTATGCTCTTCTCCACGGTATTCAAACACCACAAGCGTTCGAAAATTGGCACGCATACGTGTATGTGACTTATGTGAACACTAGAGGTTTGCGTATGCTTTATGCTGGGCTGATAAACATGAGTTTCGGTGGCGCAGGAACATTCACTGTTCCGATTCAAACAGTCATGATGCAATACAAGACTGAGAACAAGAGCCGCGATGTGGTGATGGCTTCCAACTTCCTGATGCTCATGGCCTTTAACGAGACCACAGCAACGCTCTATCCAAATTCACCTGACGTAAGCGACAAACTCTGGTCATCTGTCAGTTTGGGCTTCAACTTCGAATCTTACTCACACCTTTCAAATGTCACTTGGCCTGCGCTTCACAGCAAAGCCACGGTGATTCCGTTGACTTATTCAGACAATAAACTCCACTGGTCTTGGGGCCTGAAATATGCAAACTTGACTTCCTTATGGTGGAGAACTTGGATCTCACCCGCAAATCACACTTACAATAGCTGGCCCATGGCTCTGGCAACCTACAACGAACTAAGTTTTACATACGATCTAGATATATCGCCTGACACGAACAAGGCAACTCTGACTGAGAACCACAGCCTAGGCAGAATTCGCAACCTCTGGCATTTCGGATGGCTTGAAGGATACTGGTACAGCCACTACAACAGCACAGGATGCTACAACTATATGCGCAAGTTATCTAATGAAACCGTCTACGATTTCCTTGAAAGAAACCAGATCAAGATGAGTATAGTAGACTTCCAGACAGTAGCAATGTATGATCGCAAGACGTACAGCAACACGGCCACTGGACAGAACGTCACAGACAACGATAGAGTGATAAGTGATTCATCCGTCTCGACCTTCGCAGATGATGGCGAAAGACTCTTTGACGCCTCATTCGGAACTAAGAAAACCTACAGCCTGTTCAACTACACAAAAGACCCCACAGAAACCGACTACGACACGTACAACGCGACAGCGCGAACCTGCAGAATAAACGGCTTTGCCGGAAATACGGCTCTATTCCAGAACCACATCTACCTGATGAAATTCCTGCCATATCTCGTGGCCAACATGCATCCGCAACTCTACGAGAAAGTCAAAGACAGCATCACAAACATGACACGTGCAAACTACTTCTACTTGATTGCCTACCCGACCTACAGCGGCTACAAAGTCGAACACGACCCAACATTCACAGTGTACTTGGCCACGACAACATCGCCAATAGATCATTCACTCTTCGGAGCTTTCGTCATTGCTGCGGTAGCTGCTACAATCGTCGTCATAGTAATAGGCGTAGTTTTTCTCCGCCGCAAGAAGCCTCAGCAGCCGCCAGTATCGCAATCGCCACAGTAGACGCTGTTAGCTTCTCTCATTTTCTTGCGTACGCACTGGAAACAGCAATGCGTGTCAAGTGTAGGTGGGTTTCGGTTTTCCTGTTTTTTTGTTCAAGCATGCCTTGACGAAGCCGTAGTATTCTGGGTCTGGTCGGCTGGGGCGGCTTTTGAATTCACCATGGAACTGTGAAGCGAAAAAGAAATAGTGGTCAGGGAGCTCCAGAATTTCCATCCGTCTGCTGTCTGTACTCTTTCCAGAGAATACAAGGTCGTTCTTCTCAAGTCTGTCTAGGTAGTCCAAGTTGACTTCGAACCTGTGGCGGTGGCGCTCATAGACTTCTTGTTCCTTGTACAGTGCAGAAGCCATAGTGTCTGGTTTGACGATTATTTTGTGTGCGCCCAGACGCATCGTGGCACCTTTGGCTTCTACGCCTCTCTGCTCAGGCATCAAATCAATCACCGGATTAGGTGAAGCAGGGTTGATCTCGGTGCTGTTTGCCTCCTTCAGGCCACAGACATGTCGCGCGAACTCGATCACGGCAAGCTGGAAGCCATAACAGATGCCTAGAAACGGAATGTTGTTTTCCCTCGCGTATCTAATGGCCATTATCTTGCCTTCGGTTCCACGAGGGCCAAAACCGTATGGAACAAATACTCCGTCTACATCTTTTAGAACATCTATTTTCTCAGGGTTTTTTTCGAAGCTTTCGGCTTCGATGTATTTTATGCAAATTTTTGTTCTATTTGCAGCGCCGCCGTGGCGCAAGGCCTCATTCATGCTTACGTAACTGTCAGTCAGTCCAGCATATTTGCCAACCAAAGCGATCGTGACTTCATGTTCAGGGTTGGTTACTGCGCTCACGAATTTCTTCCATTCTTTGAAGTCAGGCTTGCGTCTAGCAATGCGTAGCCTCTTGACGATAAAATTCCCCATGCCCTGTTCATCCAGAATGAGTGGAACTTGGTAGGTTGACTCAACCGTGTACGAGCAGAAAACCGCATTTTCAGGAATGGTGCCAAACAAAGCTATTTTCTCAAGAGCCTCCTTGTCAATCATCACAGGGCTTCTGGCCACGATTATGTCTGGCTGGACTCCGATGCGTCTCAACTCGTTGACGCTGTGCTGAAGCGGTTTAGTCTTCATTTCCTTTGTGACATCAAGAACAGGCACAAGCGCGACGTGCACATACAACGTGTTTTCGTATCCTTCTTCGATGCGCATCTGGCGAATGGCTTCAAGGAAGGGCAGACCTTCTATGTCGCCCACTGTGCCGCCTACTTCGGTTAGAACCACGTCCGCATTTACGTCTTTCCCAGCTGTTCGAATCCTATTCTTGATGTCATTGGTTACGTGGGGGACGATCTGCACACATTTTCCCAGAAAGTCGCCTCGGCGTTCTTTCTCAATGACTGTTTTGAATACAAGCCCTGTGGTTAGGTTGTTCTCTTTCTTCAGGTTGAGGTCGAGAAAGCGTTCATACCATCCCAAGTCGAGATCTGTTTCGCCGCCGTCGTCAGTCACGTAGACCTCGCCGTGCATGTACGGATTCATCGTTCCAGCGTCAACGTTCACGTATGGGTCGATTTTCACGACTGTAACCTTCAAACCCCGTGCCTGAAGCATCTTGCCGATAGAAGATGTCAAAATTCCCTTGCCAACTGAACTCAACACTCCGCCAGTGACAAAAATATACTTGACCACTCAGGTCTCCCTCTGCAATGACAGAACCATAAAGACCTGTCAGCTTTTAAATTCTTTCATGAACGCAAACAGGCAAAAGTTACATACGGTTGAGTCAACGATTAAGTTTCTCAGCTTGTTTCAGAATTATTTTCAGTTGCTCAGGAGTTAGCCTGTAACCGTGAAAGCATCTTCCTCGAAGCTTTGAATCTTTGAAAAAAGTGTCCTTAATCGGGAGAGGTTTTTCGAATCTCATGACGTAACTAAACTCTATGGCTTTCTTCCAACCGTACTGATTGCATTGTTGTTTCTCTTCTTCCGAAAGTTCCTCCGTGTCGTAGACATTTTTTACTACACCATAACCGACCACGGAGTCACCAACGTTAGTCTTGCGCATGAACAGTACGGTTCGTCCTTTTTGCCATTTCTTCGGGAGACTCGTGTAGTAGATTGCGCTGCTGAAGAATTGATCGACCCATTCGTCGGTTGCGATTCTTAGAATGTAACCTTCAGCTTCCGTCATGAAGCCTTTCACTAGATGCTATGGAAGTATTCCGATCTTTATTTCGCTTTTGGAAGTTGCCAGTATTTCGAACGCTTCTTTTATCTGTTCAAGCCGCATTTTTCTGGTCACAAGAGGCCTTACGTCAATCGTTCGCGACGCTATGAGATTAAGGGCCTTCTTGAAATGTAACGGCGTTGCATGAAACGCTCCTGCAATGGTTAATTCGCCATAATGCAACGTTTCGGTGTTGACTCTGATTTCGGTAGCTGGTGGACTGCCCCCGAACTCTAGAACGACGCCGCCTTTTCTGACGAGCCTTATTGCTTGCTCCCATGTCAAAGGCGACCCGATGGCTTCGATCGAGACATCCGCACCGTAGCCGCCAGTCAACTGCTTCACTCTCTCAACAGCATTCTCGTTTCCGCCGTTAATGATTTCATCTGCACCGATGCTTTTGGCAAAGCCCAATCTTTCGTCCACAAGGTCTATCATTATGACTTTTTCAGCGCCAAGTCTCTTGGCTGTTAGAAAATGCAGTAACCCTATTGGCCCGGCACCGATGATGGCCACGGTGTCACCCAGTTTTATTCTTGCTTCTTCGGCTCCGTGCAACACACAGGCCAGAGGCTCAGCGATTGCCGCCTCCTCATAGGAAACATGCTGTGGCACTTCCTGCATGTTCACTAACACCATGCGGGCTGGAACCTTTATGTATTCGGCGTAGGCTCCCCAAAGCCAAATCATGTTTTCACAGAGGTTGTATTTGCCTTTCTGGCACATTGCACAACGGAGACAGGGCGCGCTGTTGCCTGCGCGCACACGCATCCCCTTCTCAGGCCAGTCTAAGCCGTCGCCAACTTCAGCAACTTCGCCAGCCCACTCGTGCCCAAAAATCGTCGGCAGCTTAATGATCCGCTCAACGTACCCTCTTTGAAGAATCTTCAAGTCAGTTCCGCAAGTTGTGGCTGCCTTGATCTTGACAAGCACTTCGCCCGGCCCAACTCTCGGAATTTCGGTCTCCTCGACTCTTAGGTCTTTCACCCCATAAAGCATCGCGGCCTTCATGTCAATCACCACTCAAGACGACAACCTTCAGGCTCTCTTTACTGTCCATAGCCGTTTTGAAGGCTTCAGCAGTTTCTTCAAGCCTGTAACGGTGCGTTATCAGGTTTCTAACATCCAGTCTTCCCGTTCTCATAAGGTCAAACGCCTGTCTGGTCTCTAAATGCGAGGTTGAATAGGACGGGATGATCTGAACCTCGGAGAAGAAAAGATTCTTCGGGCTTATTTCAAGATATTTCTCAGGCGCTGTTGGCGCGAACACAAGCAACTTTCCTCCTTTGCGGCAGACAATCAAGCCAGCTCTGTAAGCATCAATGCTAGGCGCCGTGACAATCACCACATCCACGCCTTCGCCGTTTGTCTCACTGTTCACGGTTTCCTTCAGGTTCTCTTTTTCGGGGTTCACCAGTATATCTGCGCCAAAGCTTCTCGCAGCGTCAAGTCGATAATCGAAGAGGTCGCTGACTATTATCCGTGATGCACCAAGTATCTTGGATAGCGCTGTGTGGATTAGCCCTGTGGCTCCTGCGCCTATTATCGCCACTGAATCACCTGTTTGAATATTGGCTTTTTTGATGGCTCTTAGACAGCATCCTACGGGCTCGATGAGCGTGGCCTTTTCAAAGGACATCGTTTCTGGAATCTTCAACGTGTCTACCTGAAGATTCTGAGCTGGAACCTTGAAGTATTCTGCAAACCCTCCAGGCTTGATGTTAGTGTTATGAAATTGCTCACATAGCGTATAGTCGCCATGCAGGCAATAGTGGCATGACATGCAGGCCACGTGATGGTGCACGAACACCCTATCGCCTGTTTCGAAACCTCTCACCATTTTGCCCTT
>CAYGYI010000081.1:0-7683 GCA_964354055.1 uncultured Candidatus Bathyarchaeia archaeon
CTACGACGGCCACGTGTATCGTGTCTTTCGGGAAGTAGGGTGCTGCGCAGGCGAGCACGAAGGCGGCCATGCGGATGTTGAACTTCTCGATCTCGTGGCTAATGTCAACTATCGTGGCCTCGGGGCAGATACTCAGTATGACGGCCTTCATCTCCCCCACATACGGGTCGCGCAAACCAAAATCTGTCGTTAACGTGATAATAGGTCTAGCCATAAAGCTCAATTTATTAGCAGATAACCATTAATTAGCTTTCCAAAATCAAAGCGAGCGAAACAACACATGTCCACCAGGACGAAGCCTTCCACCAAGGAATTGGCGTTATCCGTTATGTTCACGGCCCTCTACGCGGTGCTCGGCCTCTTGAAGATCAGCCCAATAATCGGTCTGCCAGGCCAGGCGATAACCGCCGCTGCCATCATCGCGACGCTAATAGGCATTATCTTAGGTCCGTACTTGGGCACGCTGTCCACGCTTCTTGGAGGAGTAGTCGGCTTCTTTTTCGGCTTCCTCTCGCCGCCAAGCTTCGCCGCAGGCATCGCCGCCGCACTGTGCGCAGGTTTAATCCGTAGCCGCAAAAGGGTCGTTGCCTTGCTATTCTACGTTGTTCTGTGGTTTGCGTTGGCCTTCTATCCGACGGTGGGGCCTGCGTGGCTTTACCCCGCGTACCTGCTCTTCCAGGCAATCGGCCTCGTCATCCTCATCCCGCCGTTTCAGTCCATGATCACGAAGGGCTTCAACTCCTACAGAAGTTCGTGGCTCGTCTTCGCTTACTTCGCAACATGTATGGCTTCAACGTTGGCAGGCCAGATCGCTGGGTCGCTGACTTTTGTAGTCATGGCGGGAGGCGGCGTGGATTTCTGGTTTGGAACGTGGCTTTTCACCGCCGTCACTTACCCTGTGGAGCGGCTTATCATCGCTGTCTTCGCTTCGATAATCGGTCTATCGCTCCATCGAGTGTTGAGATCGGCTAACCTTTTGCCTTCCTCGAGCCGCGAGCGTCAGCCTGAAAAACACCCATAAAAATGCACTCATCCGCAGGCATCATCATGTTCTCTGCATCGTAAGCGTTATCGTCAAATTCCAGAGGTGCTTCGCGTATGAGCACGACTGGCGTCTTCTCCGTGGCCTCGCCCATCATCAGGTGCGCCGCAGAAGCCAAGTCATCCGCCACCGCATGCCGCGTAATCACAATAGGTCTACCGCAAAGATCCTTTCGACCTCGGTGATCCTGTATCGGCTTGAACCCAGCCACCGCCAAAGCCAACCCAGCCGTTCCGATTCGCAACGGCACCAAACCACTGTCCACTATCAAGACGCCGACGCATTTGCCTGTCCTGCGTTTGATTTTTTCTCTGAAGCTCTTCACCCACTTTTTGAGTTCGGTTGGCCACAGAACCACGCAGCCTTCAGGAGCATTCTTGTTATCAATTCCCGCATTCGGCGCTAACACACCGTCTTTCAGCGTCAGCACCGTCCTCTTCACGCCTCCGTAAACTCTGTCTGCCTCGCGCAGAACAAGCTCCGCGAACTCGGGCGTCAACGAGAACTGTCTCGCAAGTTTCCTCGCCTTTTCAGAGGGTTTGACTTCGCCAAGTTTTGCTGCGCGGTTCTGCGAGTAGGATACAATCTTCGAGGTTAAGGCTATGGCGTCCTTGTCCTCTAACTGCAGGTTCTGAGCCTTCAGCGACTCAAGAACCAACTCGACCAAATCGTCGCCAGCTTTCACGGTTGGTGTTTTGACTGCGAATAGCTGCATCTGTGTTCAGCCTCCGTGTAGGACAGGCACGAAAACTAGTTCGTCGCCGTCTTTCAGCGCGGTTTCGAGGCCGTTTAGGATGCTGATTTCTTTGCCGTTGATGAGGATGAGCATGCCTGCTCTGGCGTTGTCGAAGGCTGGTTTAAGCTTGGGCGTTTCTTCTGCCATCTTTTCCATGATCTCCTTCAGCGGCGTGGCCTTTCTAATCCTGAGCGTGAGCTTGCTTCTGTCTGCGTAAGTGCGGAGCGAACCTACAAGCTTCACCGTTACAACCAACGCAACGCGCCCTCCTACATTACACAACCACAATCGCAGAAATATCGTTAACATTCGTACCTGTAGGTCCCGTGAAAAGCAGGTCACCGAGCTTCTCAAAGAAATGATATGAATCGTTGTCAGTCAGAAACTCTTCAGGCTTAATTCCCATTTTCAAGGACCTAGCCACGGTTCTGCCGTCTGCGATTGCACCCGCCGCATTCGTAGGCCCATCTATTCCATCCGTGCTCAACGAAGCCACAACCACACCATCCAAGCCTCTGAGCTTCAATCCAGCCGCCAAGGCAATCTCCTGATTGCGGCTGCCCAAACCCTTGCCCACAACCGTAACCGTCGTTTCTCCCCCAGCCACGATCCCCGCAGGTCTTGGAACCGGATTGCCCGCCACGGCAACTTCGCGACCGATTGAGGCAAGCAGAATCGCCACCTGTCTGGCCTCACCCTCCATCGTCGCCGTCAGCAGAAGCGTGCTCAAACCCTCTGCTTTCAGAGCGTCGCAGGCTGCTAGACAGGCAAGTCTGCTGTTGCCGATGACCACGTTGAAGACTTTCTTGAAGGCCTCGTCGCCTGTCTTGGGCGTCTCAGGAATCTTGCCTTGTTCACCGTCGGAAAGCACCTTTCTGATAGTTTCCGGCGTCCTATTCCACAACACATACTTCTTCAGAATGTTCATCGCGTCGCTGAAGGTTGTCGAGTCAGGAACCGTGGGACCTGAAGCTATAAAGTCCAATGGGTCGCCCGCCACGTCCGAAAGAATCAGATTCAAAATGGTAGCAGGGTAGGCCTTCTTCGCAAGCCACCCGCCTTTGAAGTCTGAAATATGCTTCCGAACCGTGTTGATTTCGTTGATAGTGGCTCCGCATTTGAGCAGTGCGTTTGTGATTTGCCTCTTGTCTCCGATGGTGATTTCTCCTCGCGGCAGAGGCATAAGGCTTGAGCCTCCGCCTGAGATGAGGCAAATTACAAGATCATCCTTCTCTGCCTGTTCCACCAGTTCTACCATACGCCGTGTGCCTTCGACCCCTGTCTCGTCCGGAATAGGGTGGCTTGCCTCATGAAGCAGAATTGCACGGGTTTTGCTTTTGCTTCCACGTGGCACATTGACAAGTCCCTTCGTTATGCGGTTGCCCAAAACCGTTTCCAAAGCCTCAGTCATTGAGCCACTTGCCTTGCCGCCGCCAACAACGTAAACGTGGCTAAACTTACTCAGGTCGAAAGAGTGTTTGTCCACAGTTAGTGTCGAGTTTTTCAGCGTGAGTTTTGATTTTATTATTCGTCGCGGATCTGCAGCATTGAGTGCGGCTTCGAGGCTTTTGAGCGCTATGGCCCTCGCTTTGCGGTTAGACTCTGTTTCGCCGTTGGCCACAAGCTGTTCCACGTTCTTGATTGCAGTCATACAAGGCGGCCCATTGACTATTTCATGGTTGATGCGTAAGTGTAATAAGTTAAGGCTAATAAAGAATTGCGCAAACCTGAACCTTGGTGAATATATGTCAAAACCAAAGATCTACGTTACCCGCATGCTCCCGGAGAGGGGCCTCAACGTTATAAAACAGTATTTCGATGCCGAAGTCTGGCCTGAATATGCGCCGCCTCTTAAGAAGACGATTATCGAGAAGGCCAAAGATTGCGATGCTTTAGCCTCGTTGCTATCTGACAAGATTGACGCTGAAGTCTTCAACGCCGCACCTAAACTGAAGATTGTCTCTCAGCTTGCCGTGGGCTTCGACAACATCGACACTGCCGAGGCCACGAAGCGCGGAATCTACGTAACCAACACGCCTGAAGTGCTCACGGACACTACGGCTGACTTTTCGTGGGCTTTGCTGATGGCACTGGCACGACGCGTGGTCGAAGCAGACAAGTACGTGCGCACAGGCCAATGGAAAGTCGCGTGGCACCCTGACATGTTCACAGGCCGAGACATCTACAACGCTACGATAGGCATCGTCGGCGCAGGCAGAATCGGCTACGCCATGGCCAAACGCGCCAAAGGCTTCAACATGAAAATCCTCTTCTACGACGTCATTCCAAGACCAGAAATGGAAAACGAATTAGGTGCAAAGAAAGTAGACATCGACACCCTGCTGAAGGAAGCAGACTTCGTCACAATCCATGTGCCACTCATGAAGGAGACGCATCACCTGATAAATGCCGACAAACTGAAACTCATGAAGAAAACCGCCTACCTGATTAACAATGCGCGCGGCCCCGTGATTGACGAGAAAGCCCTGTACGATGCTTTGAAACAAAACAAGATTGCAGGTGTAGGAATGGACGTGTTCGAGCAGGAGCCCACACCTGTGGATAATCCATTGCTGAAACTTGACAACGTTGTAGTGGCGCCTCACATTTCAAGCGCAAGCCTCGAAACCCGTTCAAAGATGTCTGAGATGGTTGCAAACAACCTCACAGCCTTCTTCCAAGGAAAACGGCCGCCAAACCTCGTCAACCAAGATGTCATGAAAGTGAAGCCTCTGTCAAAGCTGTTCTAATCCCATCGATTTCCATGCGGTCCAACTGCAATAGTTAAATATCCCCATCTTTCTACCTTTACTTTCCTTTGAAATCAAAGGTGATTTAATTGGACATTACTTTCGCGAAGAGAATGGACTCATTAGGAACTGAGACAGCGTTCGAAGTTTTAGCTAGGGCAAAAGCCCTCGAGAAGCAAGGAAAAGACGTTGTACACCTAGAAATTGGCGAACCAGACTTCGATACACCAAAGAACATCAAAGACGCTGCTGCAAAAGCACTCAACGCTGGCTACACGCACTATACACCCTCTGCCGGCATGCCTGAACTGCGTCAAGCCATAGCCGAATACATCTCCAAAACAAGAAAACTGGACGTAGCTCCAGAAGAAGTCGTCGTAACGCCTGGCGGCAAGCCAATAATGTTCAACAGCATCCTCGCGCTCGTCAACCCGGGCGACGAAGTCATGTACCCCAACCCAGGCTTCCCCATCTACGAGTCGTTGATCAACTTTGTTGGCGCCAAGCCAGTGCCGATACCACTGAAGGAAGAAAACGAGTTCAGCCTCGACCCAGAATACGTTAAAGAAAACATCACAAAGAAGACAAAGATGATCATCCTCAACTCGCCAGAAAACCCAACAGGCGGCGTTGTGACTAAAGAAGATTTGAAAGTGATTGCTGACTGCGTGGCCGACCGCAACGACCTTTTCGTGCTGTCGGACGAGATCTACAGCCGAATAATCTATGAGGGCAAACACGAGAGCATCACGCAGTTTCCTGGAATGAAGGAGAAGACGATTCTGCTGGACGGCTTTTCTAAGACGTATGCGATGACGGGCTGGAGGCTCGGCTACGGCGTCATGAACAAGGACCTAGCATTGAAATGCGCGCAGCTGACGACCAATTCGAACTCTTGTACTAGTGCATTCACGCAGATGGCAGGCGTCGAAGCGTTGAAAGGTCCACAAACCGAACCTGAGAGAATGGTGGCTGAGTTCAAGAAGCGCCGCGAAGTCATCGTTTCAGGCCTGAACAGCATCAAGGGTATAACGTGCAAGAAGCCACACGGAGCTTTCTACGTGTTCCCAAACATCACAGACACAGGCATGGACTGCCGCAAACTAGGTGACCATCTGCTTTACAACGGAGGCGTAGCAGTACTGCCGGGCACGAGCTTCGGCAAATACGGTGAAGGCTACCTGCGACTGTCATTCGCAAATTCGGTAGACAACATAAAGAAAGCTTTAGACCGTATCGCAAAAGCACTAGAGAAGCGTTGAACGCGCTTCTTCTAGTCTTCTATTTTTTCTCCCGTTACTGTTTCGACGATGTCTGAGGCCAGTTGGACGAGGTTGTCTGCCTGTTTGATGGCGCGTTCGCCGTCAACTTCTTCGATCTGCGACATCTGTTGAACCAAACCCTCAATGTCGATGAGGAACTGCAAAACAGGATCCTCGACAGGTTGCGCTTTCTCGGCTGACTCGCGCACGGCGATTTCCACGAATGCCGGTTCGCCGAAGCTGTAGTAAATGGCACTTCGCGCTTTTCTGATGGCTTCGAGCACAAGGCTGGGCGCCATGTAAGGCATCTTCCGCGCGGCTGCAAGCTCAGCTTTAGCCTCGCGCATGTACCGCAACGCCCATCCGCGTCTGTACTCGTCTATCACTCTTCAACAAGCCTCACAAAGAAGCTTAGACGTCTAGTTTGCCTGCTCGCCTTCGTCAGACTCCGCGTCCACGGCTGAGGCCTCTTCCAACGGCTCCTCCTCAACCTCCACCAGCGAATGCGTAATGTAACCAGCAATCTGATTCCTAATCTTCAACGTCGTACCCTGCAAAAGCAAACTAACCAGGTGCTTGTTGCTCTCAAAATCAGCCGAAAACTTGTCAGGAAACCGCCTCACAAGCTCCTTCGCCGTACGCTTAACCTGATCCGTCCGCACGTTCCCCAAGCTCTGTTCCTCCAAACACTAATGATACTACGTCGTTTTGATGAACAGTCACTACGGCACAAGACTAATTTAACCTTACTCCAAAGAATGTCTCAGAATTGCCCAGAATTGCTGTGGCAACATCATCAATATTCATCTTTTTGACTTCTGCGATGGTTTTGGCCACAGCAGGAATATAGGCAGGTGTGGTTCTGTTGCCATTGAATGGCGGTTTGAAATATTTTACAGGGCCGTCTGTTTCAGTCATCAAACTGGTCAGTGGCGCTTCTCTTACGATCTACTGTATGCCGTTTGAGTATACGATTACTGGGCCTTCAGTGATGTAGTAGCCTCTCTCTATGATCTTGGGCAAGACGCTTATCGGGTTGCTGAACCAGTGCAGCAGCGCTTTCTTGATGTTGTATGAGGGGAGCATGTCGATGATTTTTTCGGTCATGCCTCGCGAGTGGATTATCGCAGGCAAATTCAGTTTCTCTGCTAAGTGCAGCATCTCGTCAAAAACCTTCAACTGTCTGTCCATTATCTTCTCGTATTTGGCGTCTAAACCTATCTCGCCAATCGCCACGAACGCACCGTGGCCTTTCTGACTTTGAATGTAATCGATTGTCTGCTGAAGCTCCTCATCAGTCAGTGTCTGAACGTTCCAAGGATGGATGCCCAACGCCGCGTAGACTAAGCCCTTGTGCTTCTCTGTCAGCCTCATGTTTTCAATGCAGGTTTTGAGGTCTACGGCGTTTGAAACCATGGCCACGACGTTGACGTTTCGCGCCTCAGCTATGACTTCGTCCACGCAGTCCGCGTATTCCGGATCTGAGAGGTGTATGTGTGCATCGACGTACTTGATGTCGTTCATGGGTTCTTCGCTTGAGTAGAGGGGAGGCTAGGTTTTATATTGTTCTCCTTTCCGCGTCTAGGGACTCTTGGATGCTGGCGTCTGTTTTTTGGGTGGAGTGTTTACAATAAACGTTAAATATGGCTTAAAATACAAAAAGAAGCTAAAGAGGCACCTTTATGGTTGAATTGGAATTAGCTGTAGCCCCAATGCATAGACTGTGCAGGAAGGCTGGAGCTGACCGCGTAAGCGAAGCAGCGGCAAAAGAACTCGCCAAAGCCCTAGAAGACATAGGCGTCAGAATTGCAAAAGAAGCATTGGACTTTGCCATGCATGCAGGCAGAAAAACCATCAAGTCCGAAGACATCGAAATCGCCGCCAAAAAAATCA
>CAYGYI010000082.1:0-7669 GCA_964354055.1 uncultured Candidatus Bathyarchaeia archaeon
CTAGACGTATACGCTACACCAGCAGAAGAACCCGTACCACCAAAACGCACACCAGAAGAACTGAAGCGATTCAGAGAAGACATGGAAAAAACACGCGCCTGGGTCAAAAAAACCTACGGCAAAACAGTTTCCTGAATGGCTTAGCACAAGCCACACCCTCTTTTTAGTCATTTCTCAAACGTTTTCAAGCCAAGAGAAAGTTCGAACCGGCCCGAAGAGACTTAAATACTTGATCAAACACACTTCAATTTTCTGCACTAACCTGTCAAGGGGATATCTTGCTTGAAGGGCAAACCGCTCGTCTCAATAGTCTCTGCAGGCTTGTCGAAGTTTGGTAAACTTGATGGATTGTATGGCAGAGAGATTTTTGCTCAAGCCGCAAAAGAGGCGTATGATCGTTGTCCGAAGCTTGAGCCGAAGAAGGACATCAAGGCCTTGTACGTGGGCCACATGGGCGAGTCGTACGAGCATCAGGGCCACACAGGCGCGACGATGGCTGACTGGGCTGGGCTGTTGCATGTTCCTGCCACGCGGACTGAGGCAGCGTGCGGCTCTTCAGGCGCGGCGTTGCGAGCAGGCGTGCAAGCTGTGCTTTCAGGCCTGAGCGACGTTGTCATGGTTGGCGGGGTTGAGAAGATGACGCACCGGAGCACGGCTGAAGTGACTGAGTATCTTGCGATGGCTTCTGATTTCCCGTTTGAACAGTGGAACGGCATCACGTTTCCAGGACTCTTCGCGCTTATGGCTACGAGACACATGCACGATTACGGTACGACTGAGAAGGATCTGGCGATGATAGCCGTGAAGAACCATTACCACGGTAGCATGAACCCGAAGGCGCAGATGCAGAAGGAGATCACGCTTGAAAATGCCTTAGGCTCGAAGGTCGTTGCGTGGCCTCTTAAGCTGTATGATTGTTCGCTGATCACGGACGGCGCAAGTTGCATCATACTAACCAAGCCTGAACTGGCCGAGAAATACACGGACAATCCCGTGCACATAATCGGAAGCGGACAGGCAAGCGACACCATAGGCCTTTACGAGCGGAAGAGCTTCACTTCACTGGCAGCTGCCAAAATAGCCTCAAAACAGGCTTATGAAATGGCAGACGTCAAACCCGGTGACATTGACCTTGCCGAGGTTCATGACTGCTTCACGATTGCCGAGCTGATTGCGTATGAGGACTTGGGCTTCTGCAAAGCAGGCGAGGGCCAGAAGCTCATAGAGGCAGGCGAGACCAAGCTGGGCGGAAAGATGCCTGTGAACACAAGCGGCGGCCTCAAGTCGAAAGGTCACCCGGTAGGTGCCACAGGCACCGCGCAAGCCTACGAAATGTACCTGCAGCTCACAGACCAAGCCGACAAACGGCAAGTGAAAGACGCCGAAATAGGCTTGACGCACAACTTGGGCGGTTCAGGCGCGACTGCGGTCGTGCACATCTACAGGAGGGCTTAAGCATGTCGGAGCAACCGCCCTTTACGATAGAGCAGTTCTGCAAGCACGTAGGCCAAGGAAAACTATTGGGCGGCAAATGCAGGGAATGCGGAAAAATCCAGTTCCCGCCGAGGCCGCTGTGCGACAACTGCCTCTCGAAGGACTTTGAATGGGTAGAAATTCCGGCGAAAGGAAAGTTGTTGACGTACACGATCATTTACGTGGCGCCGACGCAGTTCCAACAGATGGCACCCTACGCTGTAGGCATAGTCGAGCTTGAAAACGGCCTTAAACTGCCCGGCATGATAAAAAACGCGGCACTCGACAAGATAAAAATCGATATGCCGCTGACACTCGAGTTTGAAGCCTGTCAGCCAGCCGCGCAATGGCCACAATGGCCACGGTACCACTTCAAACCCGCTTAGAACTTTCCTTATTGCTCCGTTCCCTTTTTGTTGCCGCGTTCACGTCGTCTATCAGCGCGGGCAGGTCTGCCATGTTGGTTATTATGTAGTTTGCGCCGCTGCCTACCAGCTCCTGCTGCAGCGAGGTTCCATTAGGAAGGCCGACGGCCAAGACGCCCAGTTCGCGTGCGCACCGCATGTCAGTGATTCCGTCTCCCACGATGACAGCCTCTCTGGGTTTGACTTTCAACGCTTTCAGGGCAGCTTGAAGGTGTTCCGTGTTAGGTTTGACGTTCTTCACTTTGTCTCTTGGTGTGACTGCGTCGAAGTATTCTTTTATCTTGAAGCGTTCAAGTATGTGTTCGGTGGATTTATGGCTGTTGATTGTGCACAGACCGATTTTCAGCTTCAGCTTCCTCAGTGCCTTCAGCGTTTCCACCACGCCTGGAAGCAGCCTCGTGCTCTTCGCCGCCTCAAACTCATGCTTCTCCGCGATTGTCAAGGCCTTTTCGCGAACCTTTTTGAACATGCCCTCGGATTTGCCGCTGTTCTTCATGAATATCTCGGCTTTCTTAAGCATCTCAAATATGCTTTCGTTGATGGAGAGTGTTGAAGGTGGAATTCCCGTCATTATGAGGAAGCTTCTAACCTCAAATCTGACAGCGCGATAGTTCAAGTTGAAGGCTGCAACTGTGCCGTCAAGATCAAAAACCACCGCCTTAATCGTCACGTTCTTTCCACCCTCATTCAGCTTGAAGCCTAAGCACCCAGCATCAGCGAAATATGCTTTGCGGTAAACCGCTCTTGGCGCTCGACAACCTTATACGTGCAGATTTGTTGAAACTTGCTCTGTGAGGCGCATCCGGTGGTTATCATCCGTAGCAGGCGGCTGGTTCTCCGCGAGCTGAAAGAGGCTGACGTTCATACTGTAAACGAGTATTCCTCTGATCTAGAAGTCGTCCGTTTCATGGATTGGGGACCCAACACGAAAGAAGATGACTTAGCCTTCATTCAGAGGGCAATCGCCTCACGTAGGCAACGGCCACGCGCAGACTACACGCTGGCCATCGTGCTCAAGAAAGAGAACCGCCTGATCGGCAGTTGCGCCATACACGTTTCAAACCTGAAGAACAGGGACGGCTGGATCGGCTACTGTCTGAACCGCTGCTGCTGGAATAGGGGCTACGCCACCGAGGCAGCACGGGCATTGCTCAAGTTCGGCTTCGGACAACTGCGGCTCCACCGCATCTTTGCGACATGTGACCCTGCGAACGTTGCCTCAGCCCATGTTCTGAAGAAGGCAGGCATGAAACGTGAAGGTCATCTTCGAGAGTTCAAGTGCATCAGGGGCGAGTGGAAGGACTCGCTTGTCTACGCCATGCTTGAACAGGAATGGAACAGCAGAGATCGCAGAAAAGCAAACTGAATATGTCACCACGTACATGTGTAATGCTGATGCATCATGAGCGTCGAGGAGTTCAAGAAAGAGAAGCTGTGGCCCATACTTGTGGAGGCAGCACACTCTCTCGTCCTTTACCCAAGCCACAAAGCCTACATCAGAAGCGTGATCCTGCCTGAGAAACCGGAAATCACCGCCTCCGAATTGGCTCTAAGGCTCAACGCACCTCTAGGCGAAGCCATCGTAATCTTGGATGAATTGGCGGCAGAAAGAGCGCCGAAACCTTGAGGGCTACGGTGTTTTTCGTCTTTGAAGTGCCCTGTTCAGTCTGATGTCCTGATTGTACTTTGCTCTGCATGGGGTTCCTTCTGCTCTGAACATCTGTGGCTCTTCAAGAGTGGCGGCGATTGACCAGAGCGTGCTCAACTTGATCTTCTTCTGGTGCGAACACACGTAACCGCTGTGATTTGACAGGATCTTTTGCGCGTATCGCACGTCAATCTTGCCTTTGCGTTCCCTGAGCATGCCTGAGATAGTTTCGTATCGTGGTAGCGTGTCCCAGTTGCATTTCGCTCTGTCCTCTAGGTCTTCCATTTCCTGCATCTCGGGAAGCACGAAGTGGTTTGTGCACACGATGAAGCTTTCTCCTTTCTCAGGTCTGCGTACTCTTGTTTTGTCTGGAGAGGCTTCAACAACTGCCAAGTTGCCTTTTCTGTCAGCGACGATGAAGTTGTCCGCTGAGCAAATGTGGGCATCTGAGAGAAGTCTCACGGCTTCTTCGGTTGTGGCGCACTTATCCAAGACGGCACGCACAAGGAGACAGAAGCTTACGCCTGGCCTGATTGCCTTCTCGGACACGCCTGTCATGGCTATCGCGAGGCCTTTCTCGTTGATGCCGTCTTCGCGCCCGATGAATATGTCGCTGTGGCCGAGGCTCCAATAGGCCTCCTTCGGACAAGTCAGGTAACTTTCAGTGTACTTCTTGAAACTGTCGTAGAAGTCGTAGTTGCGTCCGAACACTGTGTCGGAGCCTGTGAATGTGGCGAAGGCGCTGCATTGCGGTGCGACTTTGAAGGCACCTATGCCGAACATGAACGAAGAAGTCTGCTCGAACGAAGCGTGGACGGCCTCCGCGAAGCCTCCAATCTCCTCTATTATCTCTGGGAAGACGCGTTTAACCTCTTTTTCGCTTTTTCTTCCGAATTCAAGCTTCTCAGGCGTTTGCTCGTCCAGTCTGAATCCGTGCTTATAGAGAATTGAGCCATAATGCAGACCCATCTCATGGTACGCGCCTCTGACTGTAGGTTTGTACATGACTATTCGCTCCTTTGCTCATGTTCTTGGGCCGCGAGAGAGATAATGGTTTCCGAAGTCTGCAGTGAAATTAATCTCCTTTCGGAATATTTATTTGCCAAAAGGTAAAACACTCAACAACCCAGAGGCGCTGTAATGAACGGTTACGAGAAAACGGAGAGGCTTCTGAAGGCACTTGCCGACAGGTCACGACTGCAGATTCTGGAGTGCATCCAGAAAGGAGTAGCCAACCCAGGCGATATAGCCAAGAAGTTGGACAGGCACCGTTCCACGATAGAAAAGCACCTGCGCGTGCTGCTGAAGGCAGGTATCGTCGAGAAGGTGCCCTCGCTCACCGAAAAAGGCCAACTCTCGGTCCGCTACAAGATACGAGGCAACGCAGACGAGTTGCTGGCGAAGATTCAGGGTGTCTGCGACAGATTTTAAACGATCTGGACGCTTGAAGCCTTAAACGCAAGGAAAATCTCAACGTTGATGCTCAGTCCCATTTCGTTGAAGGAACGTTTGGTTATCTGAACGGTGACGAGTTTCCCAACGTCAACCTTAAGTCTGACCACTGAGTCGGAGTCAAGGATTTCGGAGATTTTGCCTTTGAAGGTGTTTCGTGCGCTGGAAGCGAATAGGCTTTTGGACAGTATGATATCTTCTGGGCTGACGAAGGCTGAGACTTTGCCGCTGTGCTGGCCTGTTGCCTCGAACTGCACGCCGTTTCCGACATCCACTAGTGTGGTTCCGTTCTCTGTGGTGTGTGCAAAGCCTTCAAAGACATTATCTGTTGCGGCGAAGCTTGCCAAAGTCTTGGACAGCCTGTTGAAGATCTCTGCAGGCTTTCCTGTCTCCGTTATTTTTCCGTTCTCCATCAACGCTATACGCGTGGGCAGTTTTTTCGCTTGGAACATGTTGTGCGTGGCTACTGTTATCGTGGTTCCGCGCTCACGGTTTGCGGCGACGATTACCTCTTCGACGGTTGAAGCGCTCTTCGGGTCGAGGTTCGCAGTTGGCTCGTCCAGCAGAAGCAGAGATGTGTTCAAAGCCAACGCTCTTGCGAGCGTCACTCGTTGCTGTTCGCCGCCTGAGAGCTTTTTGGCGTGTCTCTTCTCGAAGCCTTCCAGTCCCACGAGCCTCAGCGCCCTGCGCACTTCCTCATCGATCTTTTCCTTCTTCACTTTTCTGATTCTCAAGCCGTAGGCAACGTTGCTGTAGACGGAGGCGTTAAAGAGCACGTTTTTCTGGAACACCATGGTGCTTTCCAGTCGCATTCGCTCAACATTTTTCTCGGTTATTTTGGTGCCTTGGAAGTAGACTTCGCCGTTTGTTGGTTGCTGTATGAATGCCAGTGTCCTCAGTAGCGTGGTTTTTCCGGAGCCGTTGGGTCCGAGCAGACCTAGCACTTCTCCTGGAGCTATTTGGAGGCTCACGTTGTCCAAGGCCGTCGTGTTGCAGTAGGTTTTGGTGACGTTTCGGAGTTCGACGATGGTGTTCATTTTCTTCTCCTTTGGATGGCGTTTATGGTTATGGTTATGCCGAACACTATGGTTAACAGGACTATGGCAAGGGCTATTGCGAGGTCAAGGTTGTGTCTCTGTGTTTCGGTCGAGATTGCTGTGGTGAGTACTTCGGTGAGGCCTGCGATATTGCCGCCTACCATTTGAGCCACGCCAAGTTCGGCCACGGCGCGGTTGAAGCTCGCTATCCCTGCAAGGAATATACCGCCCATGGCTTCTTTGAGCATGGTCACTGAGGCCTGCGATTCTGAAGCGCCTAAGGTTTTGGCTTGGTTCGCGATTTCAGGGTCAACAGCTTCTATGGCAGTCGTGGCGAGGCTGACGATTATGGGCGTTACGAGTATGGCTTCGCCGATGATTATGCCCGTGGGCGTGTAGAGCAGGCTCAGAAAACCGAGAGGGGCAGCTCGTGAGAAGGCTAGGAACAGTATCAGGCCCAAGCCTACGGTTGGGATGCCAAGCAGCGTGTTGAAGATTCCTCTGACCAAGAATCTGCCGCGAAAAGTCTTGGTTCCTAACAACATCGCTATCGGCAGACCCCACAGCGTGGCAATCAACGTGGCGGCGCCTGAAATGTAGAGTGAACGCAGCGTCACCTCCACCAGCCTTGGGTCGCCGGAAAAAATGAGTTGGAATGCCTTGGCTAAGCCGTCCAGTATTTCGTTCAAACCTTTTTCCCTTTTTTATGGTTCTGCTTTCCTAGCTATAAAGCTCTGGATGGCGTAGGTCCCTGTACTGGGGTGGGCATTCCATCTTTGGGTTGCCGATGAAGGCGTAGTTCCTGATCCATTGGGCTATTTGCTCTGTAGAGTTTTCGGCAATTAGCTGAACTGCCGCTCTGAACAGTCTTCCGCTTTGTCCATAGTCTGCTTGTCCGAAGTTTTCTATGAGTTGTTGGCCTTCGTTTGATATGAGGAACTTGATGAAGGTGATTGTGTCGTTAAGGTTTACGTGTTTGTGACGTGTTTGGTTTACGGCTATGACGCTGTAGACGTTGAGTAGTTCGTATTTTTCGCCTATGAACGAGGTTAGAGCTACGGCGTGGTCTTTTTCGTAGTATTTGAGGTATGTGCCTATGTCTGAGAGCGTGTAGGCTTGGAACTCGTTGGCTTTCATCAGCGTTTCGCCCATGCCTCCGGACGCCATGGCGTACCAAGATTCGGCAGACACTGTCGTGTAGTTGAATTTGGCTGACTTCCAGAGACTCTGCTCCTTGTTGTGTGTGCCCGAGTTGTCGCCTCTTGAAACCCACACTTTGCCGGTCTGGCTTCGTCCATACTCGGCGATTTTCTTGAGCGCCTCGGTCGCGTTGAGTCCGCTAATTCCTGCTGGGTCGTTTTGGGGACCGACTACCGTGAAGAAGTTGTAGGCGATGATTTTTCTGGACGCTCCGAAGCCCTGCTGGAGAAAGGTCAGTTCCTGTGAGGGTGAGTGAACTAGAACTGCGTCTACGTCGCCGTTCTTGGCTTGTTCGATGGCCACGCCTGTGCCTGCTGCTGTGAACTGGAGGTCAATAGGGCACTTGGACTCGAATACTTTTTCCACCTCGCCCAGCAGGCCAGTCTCCCAGAGGCTGGTAGTCGTTGAGATGAGCAGCCTTCTTCTAGTGAAAT
>CAYGYI010000083.1:0-7641 GCA_964354055.1 uncultured Candidatus Bathyarchaeia archaeon
GAAAGACCGAACTCGCGAATTGGATCGATCAATGGAAGGCCGTCAAGAAGCTTGGCTTTTCATTGGACTCGAAACACTTCTTTTTGGAAGGGCGGCATCTTGATGATATTTCAAAGGATCTGATATGCAGCGCCAAATCAGAAGTTCTCGTAGTAAATCCATACGTTAGCGACTGCGACTTGAGCGACACATTACGCAACGCAAGCAAGAGTGGAAAGAAAGTGAGATTGGTCACGCGACCTCCTGAAGATGAAAAAGACGAACACAGAAAGAAGAAGACTGAATACCACACGTCACTGAAGAAAGAGGGCGTTTCACTGACCTACAATAGAAGAACTCATGCAAAACTGATCGTAGTGGACCGTGCGGTCGCTGTCGTTTCTTCAATGAACTTCTACAGTGGCTCGTCAGGAGGTGAATCATGGGAAGCAGGCCTCATCACCATGGAAGACACAGTTGTTGAGTCCGTTGTTGATTCCATCCTTAACCTCCTTGAGAGGCCTGAGTCAAAAGAAGTCACAGGCCAATAGTGCAGACCAAGAAGGATCTCTACCGCAATCTGACAAAATAGCTTCAAAATCCAAGCATGTTGCGTCACCCATCTCTGACATAAATCCTGTGCAAAGCAACCAAGAGATGAGTTCATCTATTGTAATCGTGCTCTTGACGTCGTAAGGTTTTAATCTTCGCTTTCGGTTCAGCTTGTTTTCAGATTGTGTGAGAGGTTTCAGTTATGGTTACTTTGAATTTGGATAAGATTTTTGCTCCGAAGAGCATTGCGGTGGTGGGTGCTAGTGATGAGGAAGGCACTGTTGGTTATTCATTGATGCGTAATCTTATTGACATGAAGTTTGAGGGCAAAATTTTCCCTGTCAACATCCGCAAACCTGAGATGTTGGGCTTCAAGGCCTACGCTTCCGTTGAGCATATACCGGAACCCGTCGATCTTGCAGTTATTGCCACGCCGGCACGAACCGTGCCCGACGTAGTAGAACAGTGCGGCAAGGCAGGCATTATGGGCTTGGTTATTATTTCTGCTGGCTTCAAGGAAATCGGAGCCGAGGGCAAGACGCTTGAAGAGCGCATCACCGAAATCAAGAAGCGTTACGGCCTCCGCATAATCGGTCCCAATTGTCTAGGCGTGATTAGACCCAGCAACAGTCTCAACGTCACTTTTCTCGCGAAGATGCCGAGACCCGGCAACATTGCCTTCATCTCTCAGTCAGGCGCGCTCGGCTCGGCTATACTCGACTGGGCGATGCATGAGAATATTGGTTTCAGCAACTTCGTGAGCATTGGTAGCATGATTGACGTGGATTTTGGCGATTTGATTGACTATTTTGGGACTGATCCGAAGACGAAGAGCATCCTCATGTACATCGAAGGCCTCAGCGACGCACGCAAATTCATGAGCGCCGCCAGACACTTCGCACGCACCAAACCCATAATCGTCATCAAGACGGGCAAGTACAGTGAAAGCGCCAAAGCTGCCGCCTCGCATACGGGTTCGCTTACAGGCGAAGACTTCATTTATGATAAGGCCTTCAAGCGCGCGGGCATGGTCAGAGTAGACGAGATCGCTGACTTGTTTAACTGCGCCGAAGTACTAGGCACACAGCCGCTGCCTCGAGGGCCGAACATTGCGATAATCACCAACGCAGGAGGCCCGGGCGTGATGGCTACTGACGCTGTTATCTCTAAAGGCGGCAAAATGGCAAAACTCAGCCTCAAGACAATCGAAACGCTCGGCAGCGTCCTTCCCAGCTTCTGGAGTCACGGCAACCCAATAGACATTTTAGGAGACGCAAAGGCCGACCGCTACAAAGCGACAGTGGAAGCGTGCCTCAACGACGAAAACATCGACGGCCTCCTCATAATCTTTACTGCACAAGCCGTAGGCAACCCCGTTGAAATCGCCAACGCCATAACCGAACTCGTGAAAAGCAAAACCTACCAAAACAAAACCATAGTAACCAGCTTCATGGGCTACGGCGCCGTCGAAGAAGCCAACCGCGTATTCAGCCAAAACAGCATCCCAACCTACACTACACCCGAACAAGCTGTAAAAACCTACATGTACATGTACCAGTACAAAAGCAACCTAGAACTCCTCTACCAGACACCTGAAGAACTACCCGTAGACCTCACGCCACCAAAACGCCCCTTGATGGTTATCATGCGCAACGTCGCCAACGAAGGCCGCGAAATCCTCAACGAAGCCGAAGCCAAAACCTTCCTCGAATACTACAACTTCCCAGTCGTCAAAACCAAAACCGCACGCAGCGTCGACGAAGCAGCCACAATCGCATCACAGTTAGGCTACCCAATCGTCATAAAAATCCTCTCGCCACAGATCGTCCACAAAACCGAAGCAGGCGGCGTCATCCTCGACATAAACAACGAAAACGAACTCCGCGAAGCCTACGACCGCATCATGCGAAAAGCCAAAGAATACAACTCCAACGCCGACATCCTCGGCGTCACCGTCCAACGCATGATCAAACAGAAAGGCTACGAAGTCATCATCGGCTCAAAAACCGACCCACTCTTCGGGCCTGTGATACTGTTCGGCATGGGCGGAATCGGCGTCGAACTGTTCAAAGACTTCTCCATAGGTCTTCCGCCGCTGAACCAGACGCTTGTCAGGCGGATAATGGAGGAAACCAAAGTCTACCAGCTTCTCAGAGGCTACCGCAACGTGCCTCCGGCCAACATCAAACTCCTCGAAGAAATCATGGTTCTCTTCAGCCAAATGCTCGTCGACTTCCCACAGTTGAAAGAGGTTGACATCAACCCGCTTTTCATCAACGAGAAAGAAGCCTTCGCCTTCGACGCACGAATCGTAATCGACAAAAACAAGGTGTTCCAGAAGCTTGAGCCACACGAACATCTCGTCATAACACCTTACCCGAAGAAATACGAAACCGTTTGGAAGATGCGCGACGGACGCTCAGTACTACTACGACCCATAAAGCCCGAGGACGAGCCTATGTGGGAGGAAATGTTCCAAAACTTCAGCGAAGAATCCATCCGCTACAGATTCTTCCAAATCATCAAAGACACCCCCCACGAAACACGAATACGCTACACCAACATCGACTACGACCGCGAAATCGCCATCGTGCCCGAACTCAACGAGGACGGCAAACGCAAAATCCTCGGCGTTGTCCGCGTGAGCTTCGAACCAGACGCCAAAGCAGGCGAAATCGCCTTCATCGTCGCCGACCCGTGGCAAGGCTCCGGCCTCGGCACAAAAATGGTGGACTACGCAATAGAAATCGCCAAAGACATGAAAATCGAAACACTGTATGCGATCATGCTTCCTGACAACTTCCGAGCCATCAACCTCATGAAGAAAATGGGTTTCGCCATCACCTATCCACAAGACGGCACTGTAAAAGGTACACTAAGCCTTATAGAAGAAGAGCAGGCCAAATGTGCAGAACCTAAGGTCGCTACAGAACCTCAGATCGAAACACAGACAGCTCCAATTGAACAAAAACAGGAAAAAGAAGCGCAGGCAATCTAGCAGTGCACTACGCACCATTCGCGGGGGCGTGGCGCCTATTCTTCCTGAGCGACCTTCGCAACTCTGAAAGATGACACGTTGCCAGTCACTGCGCCAATTCTGAATGACAGCTTGTCCTCAAAGTAGCTTGCTTGCACTGTCCAGCATTTGGCCTTGTCGTCATATTCAGCCTCATAGAACGAACTGGGGGATCGTGTATCGTCACATCGACTTTGCGGCTTCAATAGTGATCTCTTTCGCGGCTCTTTCGTCGCCAACACGTAACGCTTCGTTCATCAACATTCACTCTCCTAGCTCAATATGTTCGAAACCAACAAATCTCTCAAGTCTGGAAACGAGTGTTAGAGGCGATTCTGCAGACATGGGCTCCTCGAATTTTCCTTCTTCAACTCTTCCAGGTGAGCCTTCTCGCCAGCCGAATTTACGACTTGCTGGTTTGCGTTCACAAACTGTAGCGTGTGATACAGTGTTTCTTCGCCTGTCAACTGCGATTTGAAGTAGCATCCTTTCTTGATGCCGTTGGGCTTCAGTGTCTTTAAGTAGGCCACAGCATAGCTGCAGTGCCCGACGATTTCACAAGAGGCACACTTGCCCCAGTCTTCTGGATAGGCGCAAGGGCCACAGGCCACATGGCAAGCTCTCTTGCCTGGAAACAGATTGATTCTAGCATCGCCTTCGCATCTGCAACACTCGTTTTCCCATGATTTAGAACTAGACATTTCGCCATCTCCAAATGCTTTCTTACATATATTATTCATGGAAGTCCAATATAAACATTATTTTACAATTGTAAAAGAAACACGTACACAATAGTTACAAAGTTCATTGAAACCTTTGCAAATATCGGAGAAAACTGCCGTGCTTTATCAGTTGCGAATCAAGCTCTCTTGGCAGACAGCAACATTACCTAACACAAAAGAAACAGAAGCCGTGAACTATGCCAAAGATCGCCAAAGAAAAATGTTAGCTTCTTGCGTTATTGTTTGCTTTCCTTTGGCAAATCATAGACAAACTGATTGTCCCGTTCGCCTACGATTGATACTTTGCCAAACTGCCTCATGGCAATCAGATGCTTCAGAAGCTTCGATTTCTCGATCCCCGTGGCTTGCGAAAGCTTCTCAACCGTTGACGGACCTTGACTCTTCATTTCTCGAACTATAAGGTTCCTCTCTCTAGCGCGCTCCTGCATCGCCTTAGTCTTTTCAGGGTCCACCGCTGGCTTTCCAGACAAGACTTCCACTCCCCAGAAACAAGCTTTACACAAGCCGTATATAAAAATAGTTGGCAATGAAACCAACAATCAACGTTGGATTCGGCCTTGTAGGCCATACACAAATAAGTCCTTGTTTACGGATAGAATAGGATGGCGAATCTCCTTGAGAAAAAGCCTGTCCGAAGCCAGATTCGAAGAACTAAAGGACAAGACCTTCGAGCTAATTAGAATGGTTGAAATGATGTGCGAAGTCTGCGAGAAAACCATGAGCACGAAAGAAAAGCTTCTTAGAAAGGTTCAAATCGTAAGCAAGGAAGACTTCGAAAGCCTCTTGAACAGGGCATCGGTTCACGACCGCGCTGAAGTTGATCTTGAAAACAGCAAAGTCTACTTTTACGACCACGACTTTCCAGGCGACATACACCCAGCGTGCGTAGAGAAACTGTAGATTATGCAGAGACTCAAATCAGCTGATAGAGATACTGGCTGTTCTTTTCTCCAGCTTCACTTATTTTGCCGTCTCTCCTGAGGGCAATCAGATGCTGCACCGTCTTGCTCGGTTGAAGCCCAGTCAACTGCGTAAGCTCCTCAGCGGTGAGAGGACCTTTCTCTTTCAAGGCATACGTTATCAGATTTCTCTCAATCTCAACGTGTATGATTGAACTGACTGCCTGCCGATATTTGCCCTCCTCGATCTCCACTCGTATCTGTGATCTTCCCACGACCCATCGAAGTCTTTGGGATTTGAAAGCATCTATCGCCGCGTCAGCCTTTTTTGCATCACCAGCCAGTCTGAAGGGGTTGGGTCCAAGCCGCCTTATCTCCTCCGTCATCTCCCTGATTAGAGCTGCCCATTTTCCGCCCTCGCTGGCCGAAATCCATTCAAGTCTCACGCGCTCAGGCTCAATTCCTGCGCTTTTAACAGCTTCCTTCAGGTAATCATACCTCTTTTCCATCATGAAGTTACCTTTCTGATAATGGCAGTCTCCAGGATGGCATCCTGCTATCAAAACGCCGTCAGCACCCATTCTCAACGTTTCCAACACCAAGGCTGGGTCCATTCGTCCCGTGCACATTATCCTGATTATCCTAATGTTCGGTGGGTATTCGAAGCGGCTTGTTCCAGCTAGATCTGCTCCAGCGTAGGAACACCAGTTGCAGCAGTAGCCAACTATCAATGGTTCAAATTCCTGTTTTGTCTCTCCTTCTTCTTCAGCGACGGTTTTCACCATTTATGCCCTCTCCTTTGGGTTTTCAGGAACTAGAAGCGCCTTCACTTGCGCCAAGATTTGGTGGTCTCCGTAATGTCGCATAGTTATGGCTCGTTTCGGGCATTCGGCCGCACATGAACCGCAGCCTCGGCACAGTACTTCGCGGATTTTGGATTTCCCATTCTCGATTTTTGGTGCTCCGTATGGGCATATCTCTTCGCATAGTCCGCAGCCAATGCATTCGTCTTCATCTACGACGGCTGTTGTGGCCTCGGAACTGACTTTTCCGTTGCCCATGAGAATCGACGCTCTGGCGGCTGCTGCCTCGCCTGAGATTACGCTCTCTGAAACGTCTTTCGGCCCACTGACTGTGCCTGCGATGAAGACGCCGTCCACGTTTGTGTCCACAGGTCTGAGTTTCAGATGCGCCTCCATGACGAAGCCATCAGTTCCTAACGGAATCTTTAGCATTCTGGCATGGATGATTTCGTCCTTGTTCGGTATCAGTAGCGTTGAAAGCACAACCCAATCTGTTGGAAAATGTACTTCCAGTCCAGATAAGGCGTCGTAGGCCGTCACTTGAAGCTTCCCTTCATGTGTCTGCGTTATTTCCGGGCGAATCTCTTCTATATGTCTTATGAATCTCACTTCAAGGTCTCTTGCCTTCCTGTAGAAATCCTCGTATTCCTTGTAGACGCGAAGATCGCCGAAAAGGATCACGATGTCAGTTTTTGGAGAGGCTTCCTTCACCAGTATTGCGTTCTTTATTGCGTTCATGCAGCAAATTCTTGAACAGTACGGCCATCCCTCGTCCTTGCGAGCCTTCAGAATCTTCCTCAACAACTCCGCAGTGTCCGACTTTGGAAAGGCCTCAAGCTCCGAAGGCCTGATTTCGCCTTTTCTTGCGCCCACACACTGTATCATCACGACTCTTTCTGGCTTCCCGATTTCGTCTTTCCTCAGCTTTCCGTCTAGTTCGCGCTGTGTAATCACGTGATCATTCACGCCATACTCATACACCCCGTTTGGAGGCGTGTAGTTCGAAGAGCCAGAGGCCACGATTACAGTGCCCACGGTTATCTCCCTATCACCATTAGAACCAGTCAAGACAGCATTGAAGTTGCCAACGTATCCCGAGACATCCTTCAGCGTCGTGGAGGCCATGAACTCGATGTTTCTGTGAGACTTCACACTTTCAACCAACGGGTCTATGACCTCTGAGGCGTCAACCAAAGTCGGATAAAGCCTGTAGAGCCTGTTGGTCATTCCGCCCGGCTCCTTTTCTTTTTCAATAAGGTACACTTTGAAACCTTGATTAGCCATAGAAAGCGCTGCCGTCATCCCAGCCACACCCGCCCCAATCACAAGCGAAGCACCCTTCACCTCAACCTCGGGTTCCGATTGAGGCTCAAGAAGAGCGGCTCTTGACACTGCCATCCTAACGATGTCCTTGGCTTTCAATGTGGCTTTTTCCAGCTCATGAGGATGCACCCAGCTGACGTGTTCGCGGATGTTTGCCATCTCAAATAGGTACGGGTTCAGTCCTGCTTCTTTGCAGGCGGCCCTGAAGAGTGGTTCATGGGTTCTGGGCGTGCATGAGGCTACGACAACGCGGTTTATGTTGCGCTCTTTTATCGCCTGTTTTATTGCCTCCAGTCCAGCTTCTGAGCACGTGTAAAGGTTGTACT
>CAYGYI010000084.1:0-7630 GCA_964354055.1 uncultured Candidatus Bathyarchaeia archaeon
CGAATATTCCGAGGCCTGCGGCGAAGGCGCTCATTAGTCCTATGATGCCTAGTGGGTTTTCTGGAACGACAAGTACGGGTCCTTCTGGTTTGTCTTGGGTGTCGTTTTGGGGTTGGGTGTCTTCGCTGTTTTTGGCGGCTGTGTTTTGGGCGAAGTTTGGGCGGTAGAGTGCTAGAAGTAGTGCGAGGAGTGCGATGAGGGCTGCGAGCAGTGCCAGTGATTTCTTTTTCTTAGACATGTCTCAATTCCATTTACAACGTGTCTTTGGCTGGATATATTCACCTGTGGAATTTGTCTATAGAAACTGGCTATAGAGGAATTCTAAACTGTGCTACTTTGCCGTTTTTGTTCGCCGGTTGAGGATTTTGCTCATGTATTTGAGCACGCGTCCGCCGACGGTTTTTAGGCCTGGGACTCGCTGGATGACTCGTGAGGCCATCTGAAGCTCTGGGTTTGTTACGATTCCGGTTAGCGGTGTTAGGGTTAGGTAGATGAGCACGTAAAGAAGCCCTCCGATTGCGAAGTCAATTAGTTCTGGTATGAATCCAAGATGCAGTAGAAAAGAAGGCGCTACAGCTCTGACTGCCCAGCGTATTATTCCAGTGTAGAGCAGTACGAATGAGGGAGCGATGGATATTATGGATACGCCGTAGACTTTGAGTAGGGATGAGACGGCGAATTCTACTTGGAATCTTGCTCTTGCTATGTATAGGCTGCAGAGTGTGCAGAGTGTGCTGGCTACAAGTAAGGCGATTATTAGTCCGGTGACGCCGTATGCGGCGGTGAGTGGTGGAGATAGGCCTACTAGTGCTAGGAACATGGTTAAGCTTACGAGGAGCGTGGCTCTGGTCTCGCCTAGCCCGTTGAAGAAGCTGACGATGGTGAAGGATCCTAGTCCGACGAGGAGAAAGACTAGGCTGTAGATGGCTAGGTATGAGGATGCAGTCTCGAATTTTGACTGGTAGACTATGTGGACTATTTCGCCTGAGTAGGCTATCATGAGGATGGCCACGGGGACGATCATCATGGTGGTGTACTTGTTTGCGAGTTTGAAGAATGTTCTTATTTTGTCTGTGGCAGTGGAGTCGATTTTGGCGAAGGCTGGCAGTAGCATGGTGGTTATGGGGGCTGAGAGGATCGTCATAAGCTGGGCGAAGTTCGTGGCGGTCTTGTAGTTGCCGATCTCTGCGTCGGACGTGAAAAGAGCAAGCACATAGTTCAGCAGAAGCGGCACGCATCCTGATAGTAGCAGCGACGCGTAGAGCGGTGTGCCGTACTTCATCAGGGTGCTGATGTCTTCTGAGAAGCTGTGACCGCTTCCGGTGGTTTGTTTTCCGCGCAGAAGCCACAGAAGCAACAGGGCGCTCACCGCTGTCGCGGCCACGTAGCTTGCCACGAACCCTATCAGGGCGCCAATCACTCCTAGGCCGAGGAGGACGAGCACGATTGATATGATGGTTTTCGCCAGAGCATGCACGTTTCCGACGAGGACGTTGTATTCGGTTTTGTCTAGGCCTACGAAGGCTGAGGTGGCGATTGCGGATATGACTTGAAAGAGTACGGAGATGGAGACGATTCTGACTTCGGGGCCAAGGTCTGGTCTCTGGAGGATGAATGCGCCAAGTTGATCTGCGAAGGCGTAGTTGGCGGCGAAGAGCGCTATGCCAACGGCTGCCTTGAGAAGCATCGCGCGCTTAACCATGGTGAATAGTCTGCTGGTTTCGCCTTTTGCGTTGAGGCTTGCTGAGAACTTGGTTATGCCTTGGTTTATGCCTAGGTCGGCGAGAAGAAAGACGAGCTGCGGAAGGATGAGCGCCACGGTGTATCTTCCGTACTGTTCGGCGCCGAGAAACCATCCGATCAGGATGGATGAGACTGCCATGATCACGGTTGAGAGTGCAGTTCCGAAGACCAAGTAGAAACCGCCGCGCGCGGAGTCTTCAGCCACTTTGACCAGTTCATCTGCCATGGAAGTCTCACTTTGTCATGCTGTCTTTTTGAGTCTGTTCTGGTGCTCTCTTGCCACGGCGACCGTGACCAAAATAACTGTCAAGCCGAGTAAGCTGAGCACTATTGGCGTGAGACGTATGCCCCACGGCGTGTAGTTAAGGAGCAAACCCACGAGCGGAACCAGCGCTAGACTCAGACCTATGCTCAAGGCCACGCGTTCCACGGTGTCAAGGTTCGTCGCGGTTTTTATCTCAGGTTTCGCTTCCTTCGGGAACAGGGCTTTGATGAAGCTGTAGCCTGGCAACCACAGGACGAAGACGGCGCCGAGAACGTACCTCACATAGACCAGAGGGAAGGCGTTTTCGGGTACGAGAAAAACCGTGAGCACGGTTGCGCATGCCACGGCGATGGTTATCCAGTACCAGCGGGCATCTTCTGTCGTCAAGTACTCGGTCAAGCCTGTTGGGACGGGTTGTATTCGTTTTGTGAGGGTTATTTTTCCTTCTTCTTGAAGACGGAGAACGTGTTCGAGTACTTGCTGTTCGGAGAGTGCGAGTTTTGCTTTTGCGAGGTTGACTAGTTCCTGCATGGTTTCAGGTTTGCTTTCTTCAATGATTTGGATTATGGTTATGGCTGTTTCTTCGTCCAATAACAGTGGCCTCTGATGCTGCTTTTGCTAGTAACAAGATGGCTGATGCTGTTAAATCTTTTGACCTATGGTTCTGTTGTTTTTAAGGGTGTTTGATCTCGATGTTGCAGTTTCGGTGGTTAGACGGACAACAGGAGCGTTGGATAGTGGAATAAAGTAATCTCGCTATTTCAATTCAAGTTCAACTTTTTGTTCATCCACATGTATCTTGAACTTTGCTAGAAGAATGTCCATCCCTAGCACAGACGGGGTATATCTCAGCATTTTCTCTCTTTCTTCTCTAGACGCACCATTAGGGATGCATACAACCTTGAAGCCACTGTTGTAGTTGATTTTGTATTCTTTGCCCGGACCAAAGGTAAGAGTGACAAGCTTGTTTATCATTCTCGTCTTGAATAATCCACCAAAGCCTATCGCTTCACCTTTCGCTTCTGGAAGTTCTGAACAGTCAATTCCCATGAGCGTCGCTTCTTTTTCAGAGAGTGCAGAAAAGATGGAACCTGTATCAACCAAAAACTCGATCATTTTGCTTTTCTGATATGCTTTTACTTCAAAGAAAACTGGAATCAGAGGCCGCTTTCCTACAACTGACCCTGTAAATTTCGAAGTTACCACCCTCTCTTAATTTCTAGAAAAACATGGCGACAGGGTTTGATTGCATATACTCGACTATTATTCGGTTTGGGTCACGCTTTCTAACAAGAGGCAGTACTTCATCAAAAGTGCTGGCACTTTCGATTACTGTCTTGTTTTCTATAACAATCCATTGTTCATCGTATTTCTTTCTCAAAGCGTCATAGTTTTCTTTAAGCCATTCAATGTTTTCTTCTGCATTTTTGAATAGTTCAGCTTTTTGCATTTCTTTCCCCTTTGAATGCCTTGTGGTTTGCTGCATGCAGTATCTATGCACTACTAGTTACTATGTATGCAATGTTCAAATCTCTTTCGGTTAACGAAGAATGCCTCCTAAGAAATAGGTGAAGAGACAGTTTTACCACCGAATTTGCTACGTCGATTTAGAACGCTGAATGATTCAACAGAACCGACGCGCCCAAGGGAAGTTATGTCGAGTCAAAAGATTTGGTAGGATAAGAGGAAAAGGTTGGGTTGTGTGTTTTACTTCTTTCGGCGTTTGGCTGTGTAGAGTAGGCCGAGTGCTGCGAGTGGTGCTGCTGCTATTGCTGCTGTGGCTATTTCTGGGACTACGAGGGTGCTTTTGCTGTATGAGTTGTAGGTGTTGAATGGTTCTGGGTGGTTGCAGTTGGTGTGGAGTAGGGTTGGGCAGTCGTATCTTCCTAGGGCGAGCACGAGTGCTTTCACGTCTGACACTGGAGAGTCAAATTCCAATGTGAGGGTGAAGTGTGTTGGGTCTTTGGTTATCTTGTTGAGGAAATACTTGTAGCCGTAGTATACTGGGTTTCCTTTCTCATCCATCTTGTCTTTGATGGCTGAAACTTCGTATTGGTATACCGAGCCTGGGTAGTTTTTGGCGGGGTCGGGTAGTGTTGGCGGGATCTTTTTCTTTGTGACCAGTGAAAAGTCTGTTTTGGTCATGAATGTGGTTCCGTTTATGGTGATTTTGTTGAGTGCGTCGTAGGTTTGTTTGTTGAGTACGAGGATGAGCCAGACGTTCTTTATGGGTCCTTGGCCTGTGTGTAGTATCATGAGGTTTGCGGGTGTGTTTGTGATTATTGGGTCGCCTGTTTCGGTGGAGCCGACTGGGACGACTTTGATGGTGTGTCGGCTGCCGTTGTTGTCGGGTTCGCAGGTGGCTGCGAAAACTAGCGGGGAAGCTATTAGGGTGATGGTTAGAGTGACGAGTATTACTGTTAATGCTAATGCTAGCCTTCTCATTTAAATCTCCCAGAATTAGAGTTTCATCGTGGCTTAAAAGTGCATATGGATAAATGCTCTAGAGCAAACCTCTTTGTTTTTGGGCTTTTTTTGTTGGTTTGTTGCCGTGCCCGTTGGAGTTGTGTTTATGTGGTGATTAGGCTGGCTATTCTGATTGCCACGGTGGCTAGAAACAGTATTGAGAATGTCCAAGCTGTGTTTTTGAGTCTTTTTCTGTTTATTAGGATGTTGATTTTGCCGTAGTAGGGTGAGAGCATTTCGGATGTGATGAGTAGTATTATGGCTGTTACGGCGAGGAGTAGGCTTATGTCCCAGAGGTTTAGGGGGAACTGCATTATTGCGGTGGCTCCTCTTCTTTTTCTTCGAGCAGGCCGTATTCGATGTTGATGGTTTTGCCGTTTGCGCTTGTTTGTTCTTTGTTGATGGTGACGGGTTTTCCTGTGGCCTTCGCGAGTACGCAGGCGATGGCGCTGGAAAGAGGATTGCCCAACGTAGGCGGAGTGTTTGGGGATTTCGCGGCTTCGGCGTGGGTGTTTCCGAAAATGGTGTTTTCCACCGTAACGCGTATGATGTTGCTTTCAGCTTCGATGTTGACGTTTTCGGCTATTTCTAGGTCTTCGATGAGAAGTTTGGGTAGGTTTTGCTGGACGTAGGTTAGGTCTACTTTTGTGAAGTTTGTGTTTAGGGTTTTTTCGAAGAGTTTTGTGAGTTCTGCTCCTGGCGGTGTTAGTAGGATGGCTTGGAGGTCTGTGGTGAGGATTGTGTCTTCGTTTTTCTGGATTTGTTCTGGGGTGGGCAGTTTGTCGGTTTGTTGTTTGAGGATGCAGAGTTTGCTTTCTTCATGGTTTTTGAGGTATCTTGGGGGCAGGTATACGGCGTTGCCTGTGTATCCTAGTTCTTTTGTTATTTGGATGGTTGTTTGGAGTTGGGGTTCTGTGGCGGCGTCGAGGATGGTTTTTCTGGCGTATTCGTCGCTTCGGATGTAGGTTAGTATGGCGCCCCAGAAGATGAGGCCTAGGCCGATGAATGCGGAGATTTGCGAGTTATAAGCGACAGCCGCAACCAGAGCTGTGGCGCCTAGAATGAGCATGACGATTGAAAGAAGTGTGAGGTTGCGTGTGGTTTTGATTTTCATCAGAATCTCCTAGTATGATGGTTTGTCACGGTATTTATTCTTTATCCGTCGCGGTTCTGTTAGCTTGATGGGTGACAGTTGCTCGTATTAGAAGTCGGGTGACAGCGATCCTTGTAAAATGCTAGTTCCTGCAGAGCCATCCGTCTGCGGTTCCATTAGTCTTTTCGTTGATCTCTGCAATCATCTTCCTTAGCGTTTCCCCGTTTGCCCCTAGATTTGGGTTGCCACGATTTCCACTCAACCGCATCTGGAAAAATATTCGCTGAAACGTTACCGGTAGAGTTATTAACATTCCTTGGAAGATTATTGATTGCGATGTTTTCTAAGGGAAGAAAGATGGAGACGCTGAAAGGGATAGAGGCTTCCACATATAGCCTTGAAGAACTTATTGGCCCATTGAACGACGTGGAAAAGAAATATGCACCAAAAGAACTTTATGTAACAGGGCAATTGTCAATACCACTGCCAAGTCCAAGATCCGCAGTTATAGGCTCAAGAAAAGCCTCTCCTGAAGGTCTTGAAGCGGCTAGTAATATTGCTAGGACTCTTGTAAAGCATGGGGTAACAGTTGTTAGCGGACTTGCTGAGGGAATTGACACTTCGGCACATTTAGCCGCCATTGAAGAAGGCGGGCATACAATCGCGGTTCTTGGGACGCCATTGGATCGCGTCTATCCACAAAGCAACTTGCAGCTTCAAAAGACGATTATGCATCATCATTTGGTTGTTTCTCAGTTTCCGTTTGGATACCCCATTCAACCAAAGAATTTCGTTCTTCGAAATCGAACGATGGCACTAATCTCTGATGCCTCAATTATCGTTGAGGCTGGGGATGTCAGCGGATCTCTACACCAAGGATGGGAAGCTCTCAGGCTTGGACGACCGCTTTTCATTTGGAGTCCGATCATCCATGACTCTTCACTGAAGTGGCCAGAGAAAATGGTGTTGTATGGTGCAATTGAGCTCACTGATCCAGAAGAAGTGCTGGATGTTTTGCCCTCTCGGGAGAGAATCCTTGAGGTGGCTCCATGAAATATGGATCTGTCTCAAATTGAGTTTGGTGCACTCTTAACTTATGCACCTCGCGGGGATTCGCAAGAAATTCAGCATGCTAGGAATGTGATGCTTGTTCTTAAGAAGGATGGGTTTGTAGGTACGCCGCAAATATTAATGTCAGAATGGATAGCACAGACAATACAACGGAAAATGGCTGAACTTCCGTTTGCGTCATTTTTTCAATCAGACACGATTCTAGTTCCTACTCCAAAGAGTTCTTTGATGCAGCCAGATACGCTTTGGGTTCCCAAACGAATTGCGACTGCCCTAGTTAGGTTAGGCATCGGAAAAGATGTTTCCTCATGCCTGATTCGAACTAAACCTGTGCCAAAGGCGGCATTGAGTGTACCAAAGGAGAGACCAAGTGTAGCTCAACATTACGACTCGTTTAGTGTCCAAGGAAGTCTCTCCGAACCCAATGAGATTTTGTTGATCGATGATGTAGTCACTCGTGGAGCGACTCTTCTGGGTGCTGCAAATCGGCTGATAGAGGCTTTTCCACAAAGTCATATTCGCGCCTTTGTAGCTATGCGAGCAATTAGCAATCAACATGAATTTGAGAATGTGTACGCTCCATGTATTGGAACGATTGACCTATGGGAATCAGGTGACACTTTTCGAAGACCTTGACTTACTCAATAGATAGTATTTGGGACAGTGTATCACCCGATTGCTAACAAGGAGAATCGTCACCCATCAAGCTAACAGAACTTCCATCGCATTGTTGTCTGTAATAGAAAGGGGTGGCGGCGGGTTTAGTTGAGGGATTTGCCGAAGTCGAGCAGTACGGTGACGAGGTCTTGGATGTCGACGATTCCGTCTTTGTTCAGGTCGGCGTTTGGATTCCAGGTTGGGTCGGTTGGGGTTGATCCGTATGCTAGGGATACGATTGATAGGTCTACGATGTTGACGATTCCGTCTTTGTTGATGTCTCCTAGGAGGTATTCCTGTCCTTCAAAGGCGATGTCGAATTTGAAGCTTGAAAT
>CAYGYI010000085.1:0-7520 GCA_964354055.1 uncultured Candidatus Bathyarchaeia archaeon
TACTTAGCAGATAGCTTCGGTGCCAGTTGTTCTATTGCGTTCTTGAGCTTGTTCCATTCCTCAAGATTTCTGACGCCGAACTTTTGCTTCCGCTTCCATTTATCTTCCCGCCTTGTCCATAAGTACATGCCGATCTGACGCTTTCCGTTGTATTCAAAAAGCACTATTGCTTCCCACCATTTCTTGCTTTTGAAAATATTGACGAAATCAACTACCGTGTAAACGTCGGATATCGGCAACTTCTCTTCTTTTTCCTCAGTCATGTTCTTCAGCCTTCATTCAAATTCGGTTTTTGACCATTTAAGCGTTTTAGGTTGGTTGTTAGAATTTTTGGAAAACACCATCTGCGAGCACTTTGAAGACTGTGCCATCCTTGGTAGTGGCTTTGACGGTGGGTTTTGACATGAGGAGGTCCATGTGGTTTTTGGAGGGGTTTTTGCCGCTTGGCATGTCGGAGTTGTTACCAAAAGCTATGTGTGTAGTGCCCAACACTTTCTCGGCTTCGAGGAATTCCTCCACGAATCGGGCTTTTGCGTTTATGCCGAAGGCGAATTCGCCCACGGTGCTGGAGGTCTCGTCGGTGTTCAGTGAATCTCGGACTCGTTTGAGTACCTGTTTGTCTTCGCATTTTGAGTCTTGGACTTTGCCTTTGTTTACGGTGAGTGTTACTGGGGTTTTGAGTGGACCTATTCCGCCTATGGCCATGTCGCAGACGAGGGTGCCTTGCAGCGAGTTTTCGACGGGCGCGAGTATAACTTCGCCTGTGGGCAGGTTCATCCATTTGAGTGTTTCCCAGTCGATTATGGTGTCGGTGAAGAAGGGTCTTGTTTTGGCGCTAAGGGTGAGTTTGGTGCCTGCTGGCGTGGTTACTTCGAGTTTTTCGGTGCTGGCTAGTTTTTTGATGAGGGCATGTGCGAAGGTCTGCATCTTCTTGTGGCCTTCGGCCGCCAGTGCCATTGCTCCTTCGATGAGCATGTCTATCGTTACGCCGGGACAGTGGCCGAGTCGTGACTTATGGTCTTTGGTTTCAAGTTTGATGAGCTGTATTCTGAATGGTGTTTCTTCGCGCACTCCGCGCAGGAGGTTGACGTAGACATCTGGCGGATGCTTTGTAAGTATATCCATCAGTTCCTGTGGCACGCCGGTACGGTAGGTTTTCGCGCCGGCTTTCAGATTCACGAGTCGAGCTTGCATGCCCAATCTGAGGGCGCCTATTGCGAAGGCTTCTCCAATTTCGATCTGTTCATGGTCGCAAAAAATAACTATCGTTTCGCCTTCTTTTGCGCCCAACACACATTCAAGGGCATTTTTTGCGGCTTCCCATGCTTTCATCTAGACACCTGTTTGCAGAGGCATTCTTGAATCAACTAAATGATAAAGCTTTGCGGTTAGCGATATTGTTAGCATATTTGTCATGGATTCAAATGTGGCAATTCAGATTCGATAAAGGTCGCATTGAGTGTTATTTGAATTTCGTTCAAGTTCGTTTCTCGCCGTTGGAGTTTGTCTTCTACGTCGGAGAAAAGCCGTGGCGAAGGCGGCAGGAGATCTGTAGGCATGTTGCAAGGTCTGGTTGTTGAAGGGGGTTATGCGAACCTATTTAGGCAAAGAGTTACATTAGTAGTTATTTGGTGGAGCGCTTGTCCGTAAAGATTAGGGAGGCGGACGAAAGCCTCTTTGACGACGAGATTCACCTGTGCCTTCCGCCGAAAGACTCTGAAAAATACGTTGCTTTTGAAGGCGGAGTGAAGGAGAAGAGGATTTGGCTTAGGCAGCGTTTTGCCGAGTTGGGTTCGGTGGCGCAGATAGCCTATCACGATCATGAGCCCGTGGCGTTCATAGAATACGTTTCAGCTAAGAATGCTCCTGTGCCTTTCGTTGAAGACAAGACGGCATTGATAACGTGTATTAACAAGCCCAAGTTTGAGGGCAAGGGTGTTGGTTCGGCGCTTGTGAAGGCCGCGCTTGGTAGGCTTCGTGAGCTTGGGGTTGAAGATGTTAAGGTTCTTGTGTCCAGCGGAAAAGAGTGGATTAACGGTGGGGTGTTCTTCAAGAATGGGTTCCAGATCGAGAGGTCGTTTTACAAGCCTAGTGCTGTTGAGCCGTTGGATTTGCTGACCCATAGTTTTGAGGGCAGGCAAAAGCTGATCGGCGGGAAGACCACGGTGAAGTTTGTGCTAACAGCCAATGATTCGTTGCCTGTGCATGTTGCTTGTTTTGGTTCGGGGCAGTGTCCGTTTAGTGCGTTGGTTAGGGCCAGGTTGCGTGAGGCTGTGGGCAGTTTTGATTCGAGGTTTGTGGTTTTGGAAGTGCTTGACACTTGGGAGAACTGCAGGCTTGCACGCGAGTGCGGAGCCATGTACGGCAACATATTCATCAACGGCAAGGCACCCTTTTGGGGACCTGCTTCACAGGAGAAGATTGAGGAAGAGATACGCAAGGAGATTGAGCGAATAAAGACGCTTGGATGACGACCGCAAAACATCGACAACGCATGTGTTGTGGCAGGATTTTAACCTTCTCTACGTTCAGATTCACTGCAGCTAAGATCCAGTTAGTTTTCTTGGGCGTGTGTGTTATTGCGTTGGTTTTGAGCCAATACGAGACCCTATTCCCTACTCTTTTTCGGCGAGCGAAGTGTTGTGGGTGTTGTGTTTTTTGATATGTATCGATGTTTGAAAGAACCGTTTTATGTGGTTAGGCTTTAGGTGTTTTGGGGGAGAGGGAGAGAGAGGTTGGGGGGAGAAAGGAGGAGGCTTTCGTGGAGCGATATCCCTCAGGCTGGCAGGGTTCAGCTTGTCAGAGTCGTCAAACAAAGGCTCCACGAGGAGGTGCTCGAAGCCAAAATGATGAGAGAATTGCTCGACGTAGATGACCTCACCATAAATGGCAAAGTTGTTTGGAAACAGAAGCCGCCGCACGGGTTTTACGCAAGAAACAGAAAATAGAGCTTTGCGGTTCAGAAACCGACATGTATTAGGTCTTGAGGCTTCATTATTTCTCTTAGCACCACCGTTGCATAAGAACCACGCAGAAGCGCAAAACTCAACATGACCTTGTGTTTCGAGTGATCAGACGGCTGTTCAGTGATCTGTTCTAGCGTGAAGTTGTTGATTGGGGTCGTGGCGGTTCGGAGTTCGCCCTTGCTAGAGGCTTCAGGAAGGGCTTTGATTCTGAAATCTTCAGGTTTGACGCTTTCGGCTTCGAGGATCAGCTTTTCGATTTCGCCCTGTGTTCCTTGTGAGGGACGTTGTTTGTAGCCTATAAGCGGAAGCGCGAGGCGCATTTTACCTGTTTCGATGGCCTTGTTGATATCGGACAGGTTATCAGCCGTGGCTGTTTTGAACATGCCTATGACGGATAGGCCTGAACGCTCAACGTTTACGACGTAGTCTCCGGCTTCGGCTTTGTCGAGCGGTAGACCGTTTGCGATTCTATGGCTTAAAGATTTGTTGAAGAGGCATGATTGGTAGGCTTGTGGGAAAAGTTGACGCAACCTCTGAGGCAACATCCTGAAGGCGCCCACACAATCGTCCGGTTTCTCGGTGAGCCGCTTGAGCATTAGCCGTTCGTAGCGAAGCTGTTTCGGAAACGTTTCCAGAGCCTTCCTGTAGTCTCGTGTTTCGCGCAGTTGTTCGCGTGCATGTTTTGAGTCTGGATGTTCGTCTGGGAATGGTTCGGCGAGGAAGAGCATTGCCGCGTGTTCAGGGTTGCCTTGGACGAGGGCTTTGCCCACGAGATGTGTTATTGATCGTGTGGTGCCGAAGCGCTGGTGGCCGTAGAAGTTGGATGCGCCACCTGCTTGCGCGAGTTGCGCGGTGGTTTCGGATATTTGGTTTTGGATGGCGGTTTCGTCGTGGCCTATTTGACTGATGGTTATACGGAAGCTGTTGCCCAGAAGGTAGTATGAAGAGAGCGGATGGCGCAGGTAGCCCACGGGTCTAAGCTCGATGTCTCTCATGTTGACGTTCTGGACATCTCCGACTGAAGCGTCTTGAATGGTGACGTGCTGGGCGGTGACGGCCTTCGCGTCCTTCAAGCCTGCAAAATGAACACGATCCACACTTATGTCTAGCTGTTTGGCCACATTTCGCATGGCCATAAATGTGTCCCAGTTCCGCTTCACCAAAACGCAGAGCAAATGTACGCTCTTGATCTGCGAGGAACCTAGCACCTGATGTTCGCCACGGTTTTCCGAGGGGTTTATCTCGGCTTTTGAGCCATCAACCAGCAACTCCTCAACTACGAAATCCTCAACATGCTCACGGATGGCGCCGCCTAGACCTTGCGTGTTTGTGGCGTAGACTTCGATGCCCATGTCCCGTTCTAGCGTTGGAACCTGCAAGATTTTTACGCCTGTGTTCTTCTAGAGTAGCAGTAGGTTGCCTGTCAGCTTGTCAATTCTCTCGCTGGGTGCTGGTCCGATGCCGAGGCAGGTGACGGTGTTAGGCGGAATCTCTGTAAGGCCTCGGTCAACGATAAGCGCGCACGGCAAATCAAGCTCTTTGGCTTTCTCCTCCAGTTCGGTTAGTTCCTTCTCGGTTTTGACTTTAACCGCGATTTTGCGTTGGCCTTCGTAGAGCCACTCCTCCCACCAGTCTCTGTGGCGCTTACGTGCTTCTTCCGCTGCTGAGACAGCTGCATGACCAGCCTGAACAGCAGCCTTACCCTTACTCAACTTCAAATCAGAACGGAAAACAACCACCATCTTGAAACGAAACTCGCTCAAACCAACCACACAGCCATAACAGAATTATATTATTCTGTGGTGGATCTTAAGGATTTGCAGGTCAGGTACGCATTGAGGAAGTACAAGATGGCTAGCAGTGTTCGAGGATTAGGCAACAGACGAATGAGAGAACGCCCTTGAAGGTCCATGTCTTCAACATCGTTTAGTATTGTGTTGAGACCAAATCGCGCAGAGATCTCGATCATCCTGTCAAGCTGTTGCCCAGATAATGTATTGAACATTTTTCTTACCGCTAGCATGGCGCGCATGTCAAAGCCCAAGAGGGCATTGCATCTCCTCTGATACAAGCTCAAGAAGCTCGAAGAAAAGTCGTTCTTCTGTAACGCCATGCAGGCAACTTCGCTGGCAATTTCTGCACACGTCAATCCAAAAACTACCCCGCCACCCGTGGTGGGCTTTACGTGCGAGGCAACATCGCCCACCGCCAGAAAACCATTTCCACAAGTTTTCGGTATCGGGCCTCCTAGAGTCACAGGATGAAACGTCGTCTGGCGAATCTGGGCCTTGTTCAGTTTCGTTGAGGCCACGGGATGTTTGAGCATGAGTCTTTGCAGAAGATCTTTCGGGTTTCCTGTCTTCGTGGCAAGTCCGACTTTCGCTTTTCCATTAGGCTTCGGGATGAGCCAAGCATAGAGACCTAGCGCGTATTCTTTTCCAAGAAAGACTTCGACCGTGTCTAGTTGTACATTTTCGACTCCTTCGATTTCCGCTTCTATGCCGTTGAGTATCATGGAGCGGTTTGGAGACGGTAGGCCTGCCTGTCTTGATAGCATCGCTGAGATTCCTTCAGCATCTATGACGATTTTGGATCTGAACCTAACAGTGGCGCCCTTCTGCTTGACCACCACGCCTTTTACGAAACTGTTCTCAATAATCAGTGACTCGACACGCGAGCCAAGAAAAAATCGTGCTCCTGCTTCTTCGGCCTTCTTGGCAAGGTATTTGTCGAAAAGAGTACGGTTGATTGCGCATGTTACGGGCGTTTTGAAGTGGACGGTGAATTGTTTTCCATGTGGTGAGTGGAATGTGGCTGCTTTGAATGTGTTTTCGACTATGCCTTCTGGCAGCGGGTAGAGTTCGAGGCGTTTCAGTCCTGTGATGCTGAGGTGACCTGCGCAGTGGCAGGGCACGCCTATCTCGTTGTGTTCTTCAAAAACTGTTACGTTTGTGCCGCGTTTGGCTAGGTGTAGCGCGGTGTATGAGCCGGTTGGGCCTGCGCCTATGACGGCAACGTCTGAGCTGGCTTCCATCAGCTGCACGTTCAGGTTCGAAGTTCGACGCGTCGTTTTCCGCGGCTCATGTTGGTAAGGTTGATTTTTCCCGCGATTTCCAGCCGCATGAGCATTTCGTCGAAGTCTTTGAAGCCCAAGTCGGGGTATTCTTCGATTAGGGATTCAAGCAGGTCCGTGTCAACCATTGAGCCTTTCTTCTTCTCCAGATACTCTAACATAAAGGAGTAGGCGGGACGCGTCTTCCACGTTTTAGGTGACACTGGCAAAGCATGCACGATCCTAAGATACGGGTGTTCCAGGCTTCTGCACCTGGCGCACTTGCTGCATGAAGCTTTTGTACCACTTCTCCATGTCCGGTGTTACCGAAGGTCCAGCGTGCTTCAGGGCTTCCTCGAAGTCCTTCATTGTGACTTCTTTGGCGTTCACGTCTTTTCGCAACGCGTGCATGGCCGCCTCGCGGCACAGTGCCTCAATGTCCGCGCCTGAATAGCCTTTCGCAAGTACCGGCAGGTTGTTCACGTTCACGTCTTTTGAAAGTGGCATGCCCTTCGTGTATATCTGGAATATCTGCAGTCTGCTCGCTTCGTCAGGCTCAGGCACGTAGATCAAACGGTCAAACCTGCCTGGTCTAAGCACTGCAGGGTCAACCATGTCAGGCCTATTCGTGGCGGCAATAATCACAATGTCCTCGAGGCTCACGATGCCATCCATCTCTGTCAAAAGCTGGCTGATCACGCGTTCCGAAACGCCGCTGTCCGAGAAGCCTGCGCCACGGCGTGGCACGAGCGAGTCAATCTCGTCAAAGAATATCACCGCAGGTGCCGCCATTCTGGCCTTTCTGAACACTTCCCGTATGGCCTTCTCGGATTCGCCAACCCATTTTGAGAACACTTCGGGGCCTTTGATGGTTATGAAGTTGGCCTCGCTCTCAGTCGCCACAGCACGCGCTAGAAGTGTCTTGCCGCAACCCGGAGGACCGTAAATCAGTATGCCTTTAGGCGGCTTGATGCCTAGTCGCGAGAATATTTCAGGGGTTTTCAGTGGCCATTCGACGGCTTCTTTGAGTTCCTGTTTGACGCCGTCTAAACCGCCGATGTCCTCCCAGTGAACCGTAGGCACTTCGATGTAGACCTCGCGCATCGCCGTTGGTGTAACTTCCTTGTAGGCGCTTACGAAATCCTCCATTGTGACCTCCATTTTTTCCAGCACGCTTGGCGGAATTCGCTCCTCCTCAAGGTTGATCTGAGGTAGATACCTGCGCAACGCTTTCATGGCTGTTTCTCTGCCCAATGCTGAGAGGTCGGCGCCTGTGTAGCCGTGCGTCATGTTTGAAAGTTTCTTCAAGTCAACGCCCTCGGCCAGTGGCATGCCGCGTGTGTGAATCTGCAGAACTTCATGTCTGCCTGTCTTGTCAGGCACCGCAATTTCAATTTCGCGATCAAATCTGCCTGGTCTTCGCAGTGCAGGGTCGAGTGCGCTAGGCCTGTTGGTGGCGCCGATGACGATGACGTTGCCTCTTCCGCTCAAGCCATCCATCA
>CAYGYI010000086.1:0-7478 GCA_964354055.1 uncultured Candidatus Bathyarchaeia archaeon
CTTCTGAGCACGTGTAAAGGTTGTACTCGGTGTGGACAACGTTTGGAAGCGTTTTTGCATACTCAGCTACATCTGGCACGTTGACTACGCCGCCGATGTTGGTGCCGCAACTGCAGATGAAGACACCTACGCGTGGTTCTTCCTTCATTCATGAGGCCTCCGTTTTCGTCAAGATTTCAGCCACCCGCGCTGCTGTGGCGCTCCCTTGGGTTATGGAATCGGGAATGTCTCCCGTCTTTGGGCCAAGGCAATATCCACAGGCAAAAACTCCCGGAACAGCTGTGTCAAGCGGTCTTCTTACAGCATCTTCTGGCTTGAGAAAGCCGTAGTCGTCAAGTTCTATGCCCAAAGTCTTCGCCAGTTCCTCCACTCCTTTGCTCGGAATCAATGCCGAAGACAAAACAACCATGTCGAAGGGCATATTCTGCACAGTCCTCGTTATAGGATCTTCGAACGAAATCAGTAGATTGGATGTGGCTGATTCTTCGGAGAACTCTCCTGGGTTGCTTCGGATGAACTCTATTCCAAACTCGGATTTCGCTCTGTTCACAAATTCTTGGAATCCTTTGCCGAAGGCCCGCATGTCAATGTAGAAAATAGTAACAAGAGAGTCTGGCTCATGCTCTTTTATCAGGACTGCGTCTTTGACGGCGTATTTGCAGCAAATGCTGGAACAGTAAGAGTGGTTAATCCATCCTCTTCTGTCACGGGAACCTACGCACTGTATGAAGGCTATGCTTCTGGGGATCTTGCCGTCTGAAGGCCTTATCAAGTGTCCTCCCGTTGGTCCCGAGGCGCATAGCAGTCTTTCCAGTTCCATTGCTGTGATGACGTTCTTGTAGTGTCCGTATCCGAAGTGTGCGATCGCCGATGGGTCGAACATGTCGAATCCTGTGGCCACGACTACTGCTCCGACATCCAGTTCGATTTCCTCAGGCTTCTGCTCTCTGTTCACAGCTCCCGATGGGCACACTTTTTCGCAGAGGCCGCATTCAACGCAGCTTTCCTTGTCTATCAAAGCCACTCTGGGCACTGCCTGCGGGAAGGGCATGTAGATAGCCTTTCTCATTCCAATATTCTCATCAAACTCGTTGGGTGCTTCTTGGGGACAGTTGTCAGAACAAGTGCCACATCCCGTGCATTTCCTTTCATCCACATATCTTGGCTTTCTGACAACCTTGACCTTGAAGTTGCCAACTGAGCCTTCTAACTTTTTCACTTCCGAGTATGTGAGCAATGTGACGTTCGGGTGATGAGCGCATTCTATCATTTTCGGCGCCAGAATGCACATGGAACAGTCCATCGTTGGAAACGTTTTGTCCAGTTGCGCCATCCTTCCTCCGATGCTTGGCCTTCTCTCCACAAGATAGACTTTGAAGCCTCTGTTCGCTAGGTCCAAGGATGCCTGTATCCCGGCTATTCCGCCGCCGATCACCATTACTGCTTTCTTCATTTCACTTTGCCTCCATCATGTCCAAGAGCCCTGTTATCGGAATCCGATGAGCCTTTATCTCCCAATCTTCAAGCTTCATGCCCATCGCCAGACGAAGCATCTCCGCGAAATTCAGCACTGGGAGATTGTACTCTTCACTTGAGTGCCTTCTAATCTCTACCTGTCCCATATCCATCTCAAGATAACAGAATGGGCAAACAGTGACTATTCCTTTAACGCCCGCTTTTCTCATGGAATCCAGTTTCTGTTTGGCCACACTTAGGGCAACATCGTCTTTGATGCCTCGCAGCGGTCCTCCGCAACAGGCTTCTTTCCTTTCATAAGGAACCGATACAGCGCCAGTGGCCTGAACAAGCTCGTCCAAAGCCGTGACACCTGTGCGCTCTCCAAAATGAATCCTCTTCGGCTTCGTCAAATGACAACCAGGCTGAACCGCCACCCGAAGACCATTGAAAGGCCTCTTGACAGCATCCTTGACTTTCCGCAGCCCCACATCCTCGTACAATGCGTCGCTAAAGATCTTCACGTCCGTCTTTCCCTTGAACTCCAAGCCAACATCTGCAAGAATGGCATTGACCCCGTCGCGAATCTCGCGTTTTTCTTTCAGAAGCGTGTTCGTTGCCAGAAGCGATTCATAGCAGTCATTGCACAAGGTCAGTATGTTGAGCCCCATCTGCTCGGCAATGCACAAGTTTCTAGCAGCCAGTGCAAGCCAACTTGTGTAATCCATTGACTGTATGCTGAAAGGTGCACAGCAGTTGGCGCCCTCCATCTCCACAAGCTCAATTCCCAGTTCAGGCGCGATTTTGCGGACAGAATTCTCGTACTGCGGTTCCCTAGCCGGTATCAAACAACCTAAGAAGAACGCGTATTTCATAGGCTCACGAACCTTTGCTGATCAGCTTGTCAAAAGATGTTCTCTTCAGAATCTTTTTGACAGCTTCCACATCAACTGCGGGGGCCTTGCCAAGCCCATACTTCTCTCTTTGCGTCGAAGCCATTCTACTAGGAACCACGACGCGTCCGTTCTCGAACAGATTTCTTGCTTGAACAAGTATTCCCTCAGGAACCTTCCCTTCCCTTACCGCCAAATTCCTTATCGCGAACATGGCTTCACCTACATCTCCTAGCTGAGGACATCTGTCAAGACATGTAAAGCATGAAAGGCAATACCACGGTAACTCTGCGCCCAAAACGTCTGAGCGCAAACCAAGAATAACCATCTCCATCAACTTCCTAGGGTTGTGTTCTGGCACGACCCTAGAAACAGGGCAACTGCTTGTACACCTTCCACACTGTATACACGCTAAAACGCCTCTACCTCTTGGCGTGTTCGCAACTTCGTGCATAAAGTCTGCATCCAAGCTACTCAACAGATCACCCATCCACTGCTTTCCAAAGTGCATTGCAGGCTAGTAGAAATATGGACTACTGCGTATATTTTAAGGCATTGATGGAACATTTCTCTACATTGCTTTTCAGTCTGGTGTTCTTTGCATTCTTCATGCAAGACGTTGTCTTTTGACATCCTCGCTCTACACTGTGCAAACCATCCGCAGATTCTTGACCCACACCACCAACTGCCACGATACGGCCATGAGTGTTTTGGGCTTCGCCCGGACTTCTCTGATCAATTTTTCATCAGTTTCGGTTCTGACACCGCCTTCAACAATAGCCAAGTCAACTTGCGGAATCTCCTTCAAATCCATAAAAAAGTGTGTGAATACACTATCTCGAAGCTCTCTGAGAGAACATCCAGCAAAGCTTCTCCTGCGTTCAGAAACGATGAAACACACCCGGCACAGCACGTCAAAGAGATTATGCTGACCTTCAAGGACCCATTCCTCTCGACCGTTGGAAAGATTCAAAGTACACGTCTTGAAGCACTGTCTAGTTCTCCTTAAAATCTTTCAAAACACTTAAAGTTCAAAGTGGCGCTGTTTTCAAACTCCTAATCTGGAAAGCTCCGCTTGGCATTGAGGTTTTGCAGAAAATTCAACATCACATTAATAAAGGGGTTTACTTATGGAAAGTTTTTGAATCCATTGATCAGAGGAATAAAAAAATGGATGAAAAAGTCGGCGCAGTTCTGGTTGTAGGCGGTGGTGTCGCTGGCATACAGGCATCGTTGGATCTGGCAGATTCCGGCTTCAAGGTCTACCTTCTTGATGAATCCACAAGCATCGGAGGAACCATGGCGCAACTGGACAAAACATTCCCAACGAATGACTGCTCCATGTGCATTCTAGCGCCGAAGCTTGTTACTGCAGGAAGACACCCAAACATCCAGCTTATCACTCACTCAGAGTTAAAGGAAGTTAACGGCAAGGTCGGGAACTTTGAAGTAACAATATTGAAACGCCCACGTTTGGTGAATGTGGAGAAGTGCACAGGCTGCGGCATATGTGCTCAAAACTGCCCCACGGAAGTGCCAAACGAGTTTGACATCAACTTAGGTATGAGGAAGGCAATCTATGTTCTTTTCCCACAGGCTGTACCCTTAAAATACACCATTGATGTGGAGAACTGCATCAAATGCCGCTTGTGCGAGAAGATATGTCCTGCCAAAGCTGTGGACTTTGATCAACAACCTGAGACCATTAAGGTTAACGTTGGTTCTGTGATTCTGGCTCCAGGCTTTGAGGAATTCGATCCGCACCTGAAAAGTGAATATGGTTACGGAAAATTCTTGAACGTTGTCTCAAGCATCGAACTCGAACGTATGATGAACGCTTCCGGTCCCTTTGGCGGAAAGATCGTGAGACCATTCGACGGCAAGATACCGAGGAAAATCGCTTTTATTCAGTGTGTCGGTTCACGTGATGCTCAACTCGGCAATAACTATTGCTCAGCTGCCTGTTGCATGTACGCTATAAAAGAGGCAGTCATAGCCAAAGAACACAGTTCCACGCCGTTGAACTGCAAGATCTTTTTCATGGACATGCGAGCCTACGGGAAAGAGTTCGACGCCTACTATGAACGTGCCAAGGGCGAGTGGCAGATAGGCTTCGTAAGGTCGAGAGTGGCAAGTGTAACCGAGGACCCATTGACTGGCAACCTCTTCCTTCACTACGTTGAAGACGAGGAACCCAAGGTGGAGGAATTCGACATGGTCGTTCTCTCAGTTGGCATGAAGCCACCAAAGAACGTCGAGAAACTTGCCAGCATCACAGGCATAAAGCTCAACAAGTACAACTTCTGCGAAACAGATACTTTCTCACCCGTCGAGACCTCAAAGCCAGGAGTGTTCGTCTGCGGAGCGTTCTCAGGGCCGAAAGACATTCCTGAAAGCGTAGCACAGTCAAGCGGCGCCGCATCGAAGGCAATGTGCGTGATCGCGAGCGAGAGAGGGAAACTTGTCAGAAAGAGAGAGTTTCCACCTGAAAGAGATGTGAGCGAAGAAGAGCCACGCGTAGGCGTGTTCGTTTGCCACTGTGGCGTCAACATCGGCTCAGTGGTCAACGTTCCGGAAGTGGTCAAGTACGCCAAGACGTTGCCAAATGTGGCCTATGCCGAAGAAAACCTCTACACATGTTCACAGGATGCACAAAAACTGATTGCTGAAAAAATCCGGCAACGCAACCTGAACCGCGTTGTCGTTGCCTCATGCACTCCTCGAACGCATGAGACACTGTTCAGGGAGACTGTTCAGGAGGCTGGCCTCAGCCCGTACTTGTTCGAAATGGCCAACATCCGCGACCAGTGTAGCTGGGTGCACATGCACGAGCATGAGAAGGCAACAGAGAAAGCCAAAGATCTTGTTGGGGCCATGGTCGCAAAAGCTAGGCTTCTGAAACCATTGAAGAAGCCGATGATAAGTGTCACTCCAGTCGGACTGGTTATCGGCGGTGGCGTTGCAGGCATGACTGCCGCCTTAGAGTTGTCAAAGCAAGGATATGAGGTTCACCTTGTTGAAAAGGAAAAGGAACTGGGCGGCCATTTGCGTAAGATTCACTACATGCTTGAAAAGGGCGACGACCCCCATGAGAAACTGGAGGCGCTAACGAAGGCCGTGATGGAAAATGGCAAGATACATGTTCATACCTGTGCGGAAGTGGTTGATGTTTACGGTTTCGTTGGCAACTTCAAAACTAGGATAAAGCCGCAGAAAGGCAAGGAAATAGAGATTGACCACGGCATCGTAATCGTGGCAACAGGCGCAGTTGAGTACGAGCCCACCGAATACCTCTACGGCAAAGACCCTAGAGTTATGACGCAGCACGAGCTTGAAGAGCAGATAGCTAATGGAAAATTCAAGGCCAAGAACGTTGTCATGATACAATGCGTCGGAGCGCGCACGAAGGAAAAGCCAAACTGTTCAAGAATTTGCTGTGGCCAAGCTGTCAAGAATGCCTTGAAGATCAAGGAAGTAAGTCCTGAGACAGAAGTCTACGTCTTGTACAAGGATGTCAGGACTTATGGTTTCAAAGAAGACTACTACCGCGAGGCGTCAGCCCAAGGAGTTCTGTTCATAAACTACGAGGATGAGAAGTCGCCACAAGTCGTGAATGACAAAGGTCAGTTGAAAGTGACCTTTTGGGAACCAGTGGTCAGGAAGGAAATTGAGATCAACCCAGATGCTGTGGTTCTGAGCGCGGCAACCGTATCTAATCCAAGCAACAAGCGAATAGCGGAAATGCTCAAAGTACCATTAACTAAGGACGGATTCTTCCTAGAGGCACACATGAAGCTTCGACCAGTCGACTTCGCCACAGACGGAGTCTTCCTTTGCGGAATGGCCCACTGGCCTAAATACATAGACGAAAGCATCTCACAAGCATGCGCAGCAGCCGCCAGAGCAGCCACCATACTGTCAAAACAGACACTCGAAGCTGAAGGAATAGTCTCGCACGTTGACGAGAACCTCTGCATCAGCTGCGGCCTCTGCATAAGCATCTGTCCATACAGCGCCATATCCAAAAACGATAAAGGAACAGCCGAAGTCAATGAGGTTCTATGCAAAGGTTGTGGAACATGCGCGGCAAGCTGTCCAGAGAGAGCCATCACCATGCGCCAGTTCACTGACGAACAGCTCGTAGCTCAAGGACTTGCAGTCTTAAGGAGGGCCAAATGTGGTTGAGTTTGAACCAAAGATAATCGGTTTCTTGTGCAATTGGTGCAGTTATGCTGGCGCCGACTTGGCGGGTGTAAGCCGGATTCAGTATCCTCCGAACATCAGAATCATACGCGTAATGTGTAGCGGAAGAGTTGACCCAGTCATAGTTTTGGAAATGTTTGCCAATGGTGCTGACGGAGTCATAGTCACCGGCTGCCATCCTGGAGACTGCCACTACGTTGAGGGCAACCTGTACGAGGAAAGAAAAATCAGGATGCTCGGAAAACTGCTTGCCCTAACCGGCTTGGAGCCGGATCGTCTGAGACTGGACTGGGTTTCAGCAGCTGAAGGCCAAAGATTTGCTCAAATAGTCACCGAATTCAAAGAGAAAATAAAAAAGTTGGGCCCCTCACCAGTGTCGGGAGCCAATCCAAACCAGAAGATTTTAACCAACCTTCAAGTGGCACGAAACGCTGCGGCAGACCCTAAACTGAGAACTCTAGTCGGAAGAGAACTGCAGTTGACAGAAAAGGGCAACGTTTATGACGAGAAGCTTCCGCAAGCCGAGTTCGATTCTCTGCTGAATGAAGCTGTTGAGACCGAGTTTGTTAGACAAAAAATACACTTTCTTACAAGCGAGAAGTCTCTTCCAGTCAAGGCCTTGGCTGAAGCGATCGAACTGAAGCCAGCAGACGTACTCAAACAGATCGTGGCCATGCGCAGGAAAAACATGATTACAGTGGACCACATTGAGGGAACAACGCCATTCTACCGGGCGCTGGAGGTTGAATAATGCCAGAAAAGAAAGCTTCAGAAAAGAAGATCGGTGCTGTTTTAGTTGTTGGAGGAGGAGTTGCAGGCATACAAGCCTCCTTGGACCTAGCAGACTCCGGTTTCAAAGTGTACCTGATTGATCAAGGAGCAAGCATAGGCGGCGTGATGGCGATGCTCGACAAGACATTCCCGACA
>CAYGYI010000087.1:0-7344 GCA_964354055.1 uncultured Candidatus Bathyarchaeia archaeon
TGCACTGCTCGCAAACGGCAAAACCGTCAGACTCAACGCCAATGTGGATGCAGAGCTGTTCCCGTTCTACGAGGACGTGGTGACTGCCACGATTCGAGGCAAAACCAAGCCCAACGAGGAGGTGTTCCTCGTCGCGCACCTTTGTCACCCGAAGCCAAGTGCAAACGACAATGCTTCCGGCGCGGGACTGCTGCTCGAAGTCGCGAGAACCATCAAAGCGCTCATAGCGAAGGGTAGGATTGAGCCGCCTGCGCGGACGATTCGCTTTCTGTGGGTGCCTGAAACGCTGGGCACCGTGGCCTATCTGCAGAAGCACGAAGACGATGTGCGCAGCCACATGGTGGCAGGCATCAACCTAGACATGGTAGGCCAAAACCAAGAACTCTGCAAATCCACGCTCAACTTGGATCGCACGCCAGACTCGCTGCCCAGCTACCTCAACGACTTCGTCTACTCGCTCGTAGAGCAAATGATCAAAGAATTCAGCAAAGAAACCATGTTCGGCTTTGCCAACACATACCGTTATGCGACTACCGCGTTCAGCGGTGGAAGCGACCATGCCGAGTTCACTGAAGCCACGATAGGCGTGCCCTGCGTCATGTTACTGCAGTGGCCGGACCTGTTCTACCACACCAGCGAAGACACTATAGACAAAGTCAGCGAAGACAGCCTCAAACGCGTAGGCTGGATCACCACCCTAGCCGCACTCACACTCGCAAACGCAGACGCCGAAACCGCCTACAAACTCGCACTGGAAACGGCCACACACGCAAACGCACGAATCGCAGAAGCCACACGCAAAGCCACAGACGACCTCTACGCCAAAAAAGACAAGCCAGACGAACTCGCCAAGACCACACAATACCACCGAGACAAACTCGAACACATCATATGGCGCGAACAACAAGCAACCCGCTCAGTGACGAGACTCAACACAAGCACAGAACTGAACGCACTTATGGACAAACTTTGCGAAAACATCGAAACTTTAGGCAGACAGCAGGTCAGCCTCCTCGAAGAAACGCTAAACCACATAGCCAAAACCATGAACATTACCATACCAGCAATCGAGGAAACGCAGGCAGACAAAGAAGCCAAAACTCTTGTGCCCCGACGCCTGTTCAAAGGCACGCTGAACGACGACCACTTCAAAAAGCTCCTAGGAGAAGAACAGCACAAGTGGTATACGGAAATCGAACGGCAAGACCCAGCCTTCAGCAAGAAAATGCCCGAAATCCTCAACTTCGCAGACGGCCAACGAAACACCTACCAGATCACCAAAGCCGTCTCAGCCGAATACACACCCACAAACACTGAACACGTACTCAAATTCCTAAAAGACCTCGAAAAAACAAAACTCGTAACGTTCCAGTAACACAGCTAGACGCTGAATATGCTTATATCGCTATTTTTCTTTCTATCTACAACCAGCCTGAGAGGATGTCTAAGATATGTCGGTCGCAATTCAGATCACTGAGAAGCCGAAGCTTAAGAATCCTGTGCTGATTGAGGGTTTGCCCGGCATAGGCTTCGTGGCCAACATTGCGACGCTGCATTTGATCCGCAAATTGAAGGCCACGCGGTTTGCGGAGATCCACTGCGCCGCCTTCCAAGACCTCGCCGTCACCACCGAAAACGGTGGAACACGCGCACCGATAAACGAACTGTACTACTGGAAAAATCCTGACGGTGACCGTGATCTGATTATCTGGTATGGAAACACGCAAGCGTTGACCACGTTCGGCCAGTACGAGCTTTCCGAACGCGTGTTAGACATTGCGCGCGACTTGGGCTGCAAGCTTTTCATAACGCTAGGCGGGTTCAGGCAGGAGGAAGTCAGGACACCTCCGCAGCTTTACTGCGCCGCCACCGACGCCGAAACCTTGAACAGCGTCCTCACCCTAGGCGCCAAAGTCATGGTAGGCCAAATCTTCGGCATCGCAGGCCTCCTTGTCGGAATCGCCCGAATCCAAAACGTCAAAGGCTTCACACTGCTCGTCGAAACGGCGGGCACGAACCCCGACGTGAACGGCACGCGTCATGCGTTGACGACGTTGCTGAAATATCTGGGTTTGAGTGTTGACCTGTCGGGGCTGGAGGATGCAGGCGAAGAAACCAGACGCGTGCTCGAGTCCTTCGGTTTGCTGAGACAGGGAGAAGAAAAGAAGAAAGAGGAACAGCACTTCCGCTGGTCCATATAGTCTAAGTTTTGCCCTTCGCGTCGTTCATGAACAGTGCATACACTTTTTCCACGCGTTCAGCTGCTGGGCCGGAGCCTTCAACCACGCCGCGTTCGGTAATCTTGACCTTGTCCATGACCCATATGAAACCCTTGTCTTCGTAAAGCTTCACCATCGTCGGAAACACCTTCTCCAAGCGATCCGCAAGCGCCTTCAGGTCGAATGGCTTCTCCACGCTGGTTATGCTTGCTACGACTTTGCCGTTGATGGCAACGCGGTGTAGCAGCCTGCCCTCGTCATCCTTCGCCGCGCTCAAAATTAAACTCATGCTGTCAGGATTAACGCCTAAAAGCGAACCGGTGAACGTCTTGCCCGTCGTAGTGGCCACGGTGACCGTTCTGTCAGCCAGTGCCGAAACCTCAGTGAAAAACTTCCTCTGACCAACCGACACCACACATTCCTCCAACAGACCACACTAAACACAAAACAACTATTTAGCATTAGCGAGAATGTAGAAGGCAAATACCAACGATGAGAATCGAAAGGGGCTTTCTAGGGTCACTAGAGCGGCGCTTAACTGTTTCATGACATTTCCTATGTTCAGCAATTCCTTAAGCATTTTTGCAGAAGTAGTAGACAGTTGATTTTTTCACCGTCTACTACTTCTGACTCAAGCCGCCGCAACCTGATGAAGACAATGTCCTCGCTCTTTCCCAAAGCCTTCAAAACCACGTCAATGTCCTCGCGCTTCGCAACAGGTTGAGTGAAGGCCTGCTCCTCTTCTTTCATCCACGGTTTACCCTTTGCCGCGGCCTTCCTACTTCAAGACTAACACTGCATCCCAGCCCCCGCTTCTTCTTGTTTGCGAGGCCTTGACGCACGAATCTGTAATGCAGGTAGAATCCTAGTAACTGGAATTGAAAGAATTGGGCACGTCTAGTCTTCAGATGGGAGACAGTGGAAAGCGTTTTTGCGTCGATGGACGACGCAGTGGCGGCGTGACATATTTTGGATATTGAAATATCGCACTTATACTGAGACCTGCCTTAATTTGTCTTGAAGAAGGAGAAGCGATGCAGTAATCGCATGATTGTGGGATCAGCATGGCAAGACCATTGAAATTCGTCTTCGAATTTCCTCCTATTCACGGAGTGTTTGACACAGGCTACGGAGTGGTCTACATTTTCGGCGGGCTTCACGAAAGCGAGATTGAAAACATCATAGTGCATGAGACCCTGCATTACGTTCTGCTGGGCTTGGCCGGGAAACGGGCAAGCCTGAAGCTGGACAGAATCTACACGCAGCTAGACAGCGAACCATAGAAGCAAACCGCACAACTGTTACTACCGGAACTACTCCTGTGGCTAGTGCCAAGTCAGGTAGAGATTTCCTGTTTCTGTGCAAAGGAAATGTTGACATTCAACATGCAAACTCGATGAATACGGGCGTCGCTGGCTAGGCCTTCTCGTACGTTAGGTCTGTCTCTTCCAGCATGGCCACTAGCAGCTGTTTGTCCTCGCCTTTGATTCCCTTCCAATCCAGAACCACGGACTCGGTTTCTTCGAGCGTGCGTTCTAGGCATTGCTTTAGGATATTTGCATCGATCGTGGGTACAGCGTATTTAGGGATCACGTGACCGAAGGCGATGTCGTTTTCCAACGCTATTCGCGTGAATTTGGCGTTGTAGTGTGGCCCTCCTATGCCGAGGACGGTTTTGGTGTTGGAAGTTCCGAACTTGGAGATGGCCTCAATGGCGGCGTAGGCAACCGCTTGAGCCGCTTGTCCATCCTGCCACTGTGCTGGACTGCTTCCGAGCTCCGCGAACATTGTGGGCACGTTCAGCGAAGGCCCATGGTGCGTGCCTTCATAGCAAACCTCATAGTCCAGCTTCATTTCGGCTTTGAGCCTTGCCATGGTTTTCAAGGCGTCTCTCATGGCGTTGGCAGGCGAAACAGAAACGCACCGCGGGAGACCTCCAAGCTCGGCTTCGCCCAGATTGCCCGGCGTGTGTACCGAAAGCGTGGGCGTGCCGCTGAGGCTACTGTGTCTGGAGATGAAGACGATAAGCTCGATGTCTGCAAAGCTATCAGGCAGATTCTGGGCTCTGACGGATTCTTCGTTCAGCGTTGCAAGCTTGACTTGTCTGTGGCCTATTGTGGCTCCGTATATTTGGTTTGTTTGGAAGGTGTCAGCGGTTTCGCTGAACGGGTAGTGTGCTAGTATTTGTTTTTTGATGTTGAGGCTGGCCTCATCCTTGTTTGAGGCGACAAGCAGGATTATGGTTTGTGTCCTCCGCTGAAGCAAGACAAGAAAAGAAAACGGAGAATATGTGGTTTACTCTGTTGTCTGTGCGTAGTGGGATACTAGTGTCAGCATGTCCAGTATGTTTACGAATCCATCGTAGGGCGGTGCCAAATCGGCCAAAGCAACCATAGCAGCGTCGTATCCCGGTTCGTCAGGTCTCACCCAATACTGGGTTCCAGCAAGCACAATGTCTCCAATGGTTACGGCGCCATCGCCGTTTATGTCTGCCTTGATTGTTCTCACAGAAAACATCATTTGCAGCCTGTATGCGCCCGTGGCGTTTCGGCCTGCAGAGTATGTCAAGCTGAAGTTATCCGTAACTTCTAGAACGATTGACCACGTTCCCGTGGCGTTGAAAACATACGTGAGCGTAGACGAGTTCGTAGTGGCCGTGTAGAGCGCGTGTTCAGGTCCAAGTGCAGGATCTATGCCGGGAGCGTAGATTTGCCACAAGTAGAGCGTTATGGCGCCTTCTGGGTCTCGGTGCGTGCTTGTCGAAGCATTCAGGGTTGTGTGTGCATTTACGAACGGAGGGTATGGCGAGGTTTCCACGGCGAGACTTGGGGTTTTGATCACTCTGAAGTTTGCTTGATCTGTGTCTGTGACTACGCCTGCCACGGCGACTGCGGTGAGGTTTACTTGGCCGGCGCTGATGAGGCCGCTCCAGTTCATGTCTGCAGATTCGCCGACGCCGAGGCCCGTTATGAGCCAGCTGCTGAGGGGTAAGCCGTTTGCTAGCAACGTCACGTTGACGTTGTCAGCCGTGTTGCCAGAGTTCGTAACTGTTAGGAATACTTGGGTGTCTTCGCCTTCGATTACCGGAAGCACAAGGGTGTCATTGTACGGGTGACCATATCCTGTTATGGCGATCTGCGGCAGGTGAACTACGGGACCCGTGTATTCGAGCGGCGCGGACAGTATGATGTTGTTGGTGACGTTTGACTCGTAGCCGGCAGTCACTCCGGTCACGTTCAACAGGAAGCAGTAACTGGAGTCGATTGCGGGAAGCCTTGAGCTGTTGAGGGTAAACCTGATGTTTTTGAAAGAGCCCTTGCCGATTGAGGTCTGGTTGACGCCTACCTGCGCCCATGTTCCGCCTGCGGGATTAGCCAAGTCAAAACTCGTAGTGTTATAATAGAGCGTAGAGGTCGCGTTCTCGTTGAACGTAAAGGGTGCGGCTCCGAGGTTGTCGACGCGCGTGTTGACGGCGAGCGTGGTGTTTGGATATACGGTTGAGTTTGAGAGCGAAATGCTCGTGGCCTTCAAGTCTCTGCGCGTAGCGATTTTCACACTGTGCGTGACGATGCTACTCGCGTAGTCGTTCTGGTCCAGAACCTTCAAGCTGACGGTATATGTGCTACCGCTTGTGTAGCTGTGCTGCACCGTAGGCACGGTGGTGTTCTGTTTCGTACCGTCTCCAAAGTCCCACACATATCTCTTAATCGACGTGAGGTTTCCAGTTACTGAAGCGGTGAACGCTTCGGTCTTGTTAGCGGCTCCGAGGCTCGGCGCATAGGTAAAGCTTGCCACAGGCTGGCCTGGTGTCTTGTACAAGCCATCACGAGGCGGATTCAACCACGTTTCGAGGCTGCCTTGTCCGACTGGGTCGCCTGTTTTGTTGGCCAGTTTGACGCTGTTGAAATGAAGCGGACTCGTGCCAGCTTTCATGACCTTAAACTTCATCGTGAAAATAGTGCCATTTCCGTTACATACAGCGGCTGGGTTCATGCTTGCGTAGGCAAACCATGCTCTAGTATCTAGATTTAGCGCGTCCTGGATATTCCCTGCTTCGTTAACGATATTCTTGACAGATATGATGGTGCTGTGGAGGATTCCTTTGTATGGGCTTGGTGGGATCGGGTTTGGATAGGTTTCGATGGGCACTGTGACGTTTGGGTGTGTGTAGGCTCCGCCTGAGGGGTTGGTAGAGTTCACGTACTTGAGAACTGAAGAGTCCCATGTGAACTCGATGTCGAAACCGTACAGATTGCCGCATCTGATGCTGCTGAATATGTTGTCGGGGTCTGGTGCGGGTGTATCTGTGAGGTTGTAGACGATGACGGCTATGGTGAATGTTTGGCCTACGTTGACTGACACGTTTTCGGGGTAAACGTAGACGACTGGGTACTTCTTTGGCAGTGCCGCAGCGCTCACGGTGCCTACGAGCGGCTTGTAGACTGTCAGAACGATGCTGGTGATGAGCAAAACAATCATGACTGCTGATAGTGTTCGTTGGAACAATTCTTTCCTTCTCCTAGCCTTGAGTGACCATATCAGTAAATAACATTTTCGAAAACGGTTCTGCTAGTCTTCCGGGTCTTAGATGGTTTTTGAGAATATCATTCACCCGTTCAGTCCCTAAGAGTTAACAGAACCCTTTCTGGAAAAGCTTATATTCTGTGTTCTACGGTTTGGTCTGGAAAGGCGAGTATCATGCACTTGCTCAGCTTTAAGGAGTTATCTGGTCACCAACTTATGGAGATTATTGATAAGGGTATTGAGATTAAGCGTAATCCTGACAGGTTCCGCACGGCGTTGGAGGGTAAATCTGCGGCGTTGATTTTCCAGAAGACTTCCACGCGGACGCGTGTGGCTTTTGAGGTGGCGATGACGCAGCTTGGCGGCCACGCATTGTTCATTGACTGGCGTACCACGAACTTCGCGCTGGCAGACATCGCTGATGAGGTCAAGTATCTGTCGCGGAATGTGGATGTGATTATGGCGCGGTTGATGCGGAACGCTGATCTGGTTAAGATGGCTGAGGCTTCGCGTGTGCCTGTAATCAACGGCTGCGACGAAAAATACCATCCGAGCCAAGCGATTGCGGATTTGATGATTATGAAGGAGAAGAAGGGCACGC